>DATIKD010000093.1:0-10952 GCA_035477965.1 Dehalococcoidales bacterium
CCCTCCTCCAGATGCTTCGGCCTCGCCTTTCGAGGCCTCCAGCATGACACTTTGTTTTCACACCCTTATATTGAAAAATCAAGGTATTATCATAATAATCAGTCTTAACCCAGGCTCGTTACGGAATTTTATCTTGGACAAGAGTGTACTCAGGTAACAAAAAGCGCCAGGGTGATCTTCACAGCCTGGCGCTCTTTTTTTGTTTATGGTTAGATTAACTGAGTCCGGCTGCCGCAATGATCTCCGGCACTTTTTTCTCCCAGCCAATAGCCATGATATGTACACCCTGGGACATGCCTTTAAGTTCTTTGATCAGTTCGGCACACATCTCAATGCCGGTTTTTGCTTTATCTTCAGCTTTGCTGATTCTGTCAATCATAGCCTGGGGAACGTTTATGCCGGCCACGCTTTTATTCATAAATTTGGCCATACCGGCTGACTTCAGCGGAATGACTCCGGCCAGAATGGGAATTTTATACTGTTCTACTCTCTTAACAAATTTTTCAAAAGATTTGGGATCGTAAATAGCCTGGGTCTGGAAGAATTTAGCACCCGCCGCAATCTTCTTCTCCATCTTGAGGATCTGCATCTCGTAGGCGCCTTCGGTATCCGCTCCCGGATTTACCGCTGCCCCGCAAAAAAAGTCGGTCTTGCCTTTCAAATCATTGCCCATCATGTCTTTCCCTTCATTCAGGGTTTTAATGACAGAAAGCAGTTGTACCGAATCCAGGTCATAAACCGGTTTGGCCTGTGGATGGTCACCTGAAGAGGGTAAATCACCGGTTAAAGCTACACAGTTTTTTACTCCCAGTACTGCGGCGCTCAGCAAATCACTCTGCAAAGCAATCCGGTTTCTGTCCCGGCAAGTCAACTGGTAGATAGGCTCAAGACCCCATCCGGTTAACAGATGGCTGACAGCCAGCGAACCGAGCCTCATTACCGAACTCTGCTGGTCAGTGACATTGACCGCATCTACTTTACCCTGCAGGACGTGTACAATCTCCTCCAGTTCTTTTACATCCGTTCCCTTCAAGGGACCTGCTTCTGCCGTTATTACGAATTTCCCGGATGCAAGGGCATTTTGTAAATTGCTATTTGGCATGTTTTTCCTCCGCGCCGGCCATAGTGGGATCCAGATAGGCTTCATTGTTATAGGTGCCAGGATGAGCTTGGGTACGGTTATCTTTGGGGGCAACTAACCCTTTCAGCACATCCAGCCGGTTTTGTTTCTTTAAACGGTTATAAATCAGTACCCAGGCGCAGTCTTTATCCTGGCCGGCTTCACATTTGCCGTTTTTACTGCCGCCGCAGGCCCCGCTAACCAGGCTTTTAGCACAAATGGTCATCGGGCAGATTCCTCCGTATTCTCCCACGATACAACTCCCGCAAGCCCGGCATTTTTCAGACCACATGCCTTCACCCAGAGCAACGCCGATAAAGCGGGTATTCAAAGCAGGTAAAACCCGGGTAGTTTCAAATATATCCGAGGAAAACTGCACGCCGGCGCCACAGGCCATAGAAAGAATCGCTTCATAATCCTTAATTTTTTCCTTAACAGCCTCAAAGAACTCTTTGTCACACTGACGTTCAATGGTATATTCACCAATTTTGATAGGATTGTTCTCCAACCGGGCTTTCATGCGCAATTCGCTGGCCAGTAAGCCGACTTCTTTTTCACCTCCGGACTGACAGACTGCCACGCAGGTGCCGCACCCCAGTACCAGCACGCTTTTCAAACCTTTGATGCTATTCCAGATTTGATCAAAAGGTTTCCTCTCACCGACGATCATTTAACTTCACCTCTAGCTTTATTAAGCGGATTAGGGCCAAGCTTGAGAGCTCTGGCCGTCATTTCATCACAGGCTTTGGCAAACAGGTTGGCATCCGAAGCTCCCAGGAAAAACATTTCCACTCGCTCCGGCTCAATTCCCACTTCGACCAGCAGTTTTTTGGCCTGCTCTATCCTTTTTTTGGCTCTCAGATTTCCTTCCAGGAAATGACAGTTGCCAACCTCTCAGCCAGCCGCGAAAACTGCGTCCGCACCATCCTCTAAGGCTTTGAGCAGATACAGTGTATCCAGCTTGCCTGTACACATTAATTTAATGATACGTACATTGGGTGCATATTCCAGCCGCATTGAACCGGCCAGATCAGCCGCCGAATAGGCACAATAATGACAGGCATAAGCAATTACTCTGGGTACATACGTTTCTACCATGCTTAACTCCTTTCACCCACCAGCTCTTTCAAGACATCCGTTTTGGATATAACCTGTTTATCTGAATAATGCTGTAATGTAATAGCCTTGCGGGGGCAAACACTGGCACAAATGCCGCAGCCCTGGCAGGCCGCCGGTTCTATATAAGCTACACCCTTTTCGTTAATTTTGGGGACGTCAAACGGACAGGAGCGCACACAGGTCAGGCAGGCGACACACCTTTCTTCCTCTACGGTGGAAACCACACCCCCAACCATCAAATACGGCTGGGACAGGACCGTCAATGCCCTGGAAACCGCCCCTCGGGCCTGAGCCACCGATTCTCCCATCGTTTTGGGTGAGTGGGCCAGTCCGCACAGGTACATACCTTCGTTTACCAGGTCCAGCGGCCTCAGCTTCATATGGGCTTCCATCACAAATTTGTCCTGGGTTAACGGCAGTTTCAATACACTGGCGAACTCTTCAGCATCCGGCTGAGGTCTGACCGCGGCGCTTAATACCAGCAAATCCGGATTCAGGCTGATTTCCTGATTTAGGGCTCTATCCATCACTTTGATTTGCAGGTTGCCGTTATCCAGTGACACCAGCGGCTTTTGCGCAGCATCAAAGTGAATAAATACCACTCCCATCTCACGGGCCTGGCGATATTGCAGTTCATGCAGGCCGTAAGTGCGAATATCGCGATATAGTATGGTCACAGCCGTTTCCGGATGCAATTCTTTGATTTTCATGGCATTATTAATAGCCTGGCTGCAGCATACCCGGCTGCAGTAAAGGTGTTCCGGTTCCCGCGAACCTACGCACTGAATCATAACTACAGACTTGGCTGTCTTGACATCCGCTTCCTTTAAAACAAGCTTTTTCTCCAGTTCAAGCTGGGTGACTATTTTAGGCGTTTGACCGTAAAGGTATTCTACGGGTTTGTATTCAGCACCGCCGGTGGCGATTACCACTACGCCGTGTTGAATTTCTTGTCCGGCTTTTCCCTCCAAAGTAATCTGGGTGGTATAATTGCCCAGATAGCCGTTCATTTTTTGCAGGTTGGCGCCGGTATATACTTTGATTAACGGATTGCTCTCCACATTTTTGATCAAATCAGATAATAAAGCTTGCGGATCCGTTCCATGCTCAACAAAGAAAATCTGGCGGGCATTGCCGCCCAGTTGTTTCTCTCTTTCCACCAGAACCGCTTCAAAACCCTGATCGGCAAAGGCTTTGGCTGCCGTCATGCCTGCCAGGCCGCCGCCAACAATCAAGGCGCGGCGAGTTACTTCAGCCCGTTGTTGATGCAGAGGTAAAAGCGTCTCAGCCCGGGCTACAGCCATGCGTACCAGGTCTTTGGCTTTTTCGGTGGATTCCGGCATATGACTGGCATGCACCCATGAGCATTGATCGCGAATATTGGCCATATCAAACAGGTACTTGTTCAGTCCGCCTTCCTGAATGGTCTCCTGGAAAAGCGGTTCATGAGTGCGCGGACTGCAGGAAGCAACCACCACCCGGTTCAAGTCTTTTTCCTTTATTAATTTCACCATCCTGGCCTGGGTATCGGTTGAACAGGTATACAGGTTCTCTTCCGCAAAAACCACATTAGGAATTGTTTTGGCATATTCCAAAACAGCCGGAACATCTACGACTCTGGCAATATTGGAGCCGCAGCGACAGATGAAGACTCCCACTCTGGGCTCTTGTCCGGAGACTTCTGTTTCCGGAGGATACACCTTCTCGGTTACCAGTGTGCCGCGGGCCGGGCTGACAATCTCTCCGGCCAGACAGGCCGCTCCGCTGGCACTCATCACGGACTCAGGGATATCGATCGGTGAAGTAAAAGCGCCCGCTACAAATACGCCCGGGCGGTTGGTAACATTGGGCTCCAGTTCTTTACCGGAGCAGAAACCAAACCTGTCTAAAGATATCCCGAATTTTTCAGCCAGTTTTCGCGTTTCAGCCGAGGGTACCAGACCAACGGAAAGAACCACCAGGTCAAATTCTTCCTGGACTTTCCTGGCTTTATCATCAGTATAGTCCAGTAAAAGATTATGCGATCTCTGCAATTCTTTCACCATGGACGGTATGCTGTTAACGTAGCGTACGCCAAATTTATCTCTGCCGGATTCATAGTATCTTTCAAAGCCTTTACCGAATGCCCGGATGTCATTGTAGAAAATAGTGGGCTGAATATTGTCATCGTGCTCTTTGGCGATAATAGCTTCCTTGGTAGCATACATGCAGCAGACTGAGGAACAATAATCATTGCCGCAACTCTTATCGCGGGAACCCACACATTGAATCCAGGCCACTTTCACCGGATGCTTGCCATCGGAGGGTCTTTTTATGATGCCGGAAAAAGGGCCTGAAGCCGAAAGAATTCTTTCAAATTCCAGACTGGTAACCACATTCGGCATGCGCCCGTAACCATATTCGCCTTTAATTTTGGCTTCGAACGCATCAAATCCGGGCGCCAGGATAACCGAGCCGACATTAATATCCGCTTCTACATCATGCTGACTGTGGTCAACCGCATTAGCCTGACAGACTGCCACGCACTGCATGCACTCACTGCACAGGCCGCAATTCATACAGCGGTCAGCCTCTTTTTTGGCCTCTTCTTCAGAATACATGATTGCGGCTTCCTGGAAGGTTGTTCTGCGCTTCTCCAGGGGAAGCATGCGCAACTGAACTCTCTTCTGTTTGGAGAATTTGCCTTCCGGAATACCGGCGGCTTCTTCTTTGGCCTTTTCACGTCCTTCTTTTAAGTCCTGTCCTCTGAGATAACGGTCGATCGAGGTAGCCGCTTCATGGCCGTGAGCGATGGCTTCCACGGCTGATTTGGGGCCGGACACACCATCGCCGCCGGCAAAGATTCCGGGTTCATCGGTTGCCAGAGTCACAGAATCAGCGATAATCAGCCCGTTTTTGGCTGTTTTAACTTTGGTTTTCTTACTAAAAATGGAGAGGTCGGTGGACTGACCGATGGCCAGGATTACATTATCGCACTCAATCCGTTTTGTGACATTGGAGTCAAAAGTGGGAGCGGATGTTCTATCACCCGGTCTGGATGAGACGAACTTCTGGAATTCCATGGCTACCACTTTGCCATCCTGGCCGATTATTTCTTTTGGGCCCCAGGAATTTTCAATTTTAACGCCTTCTTCCTCAGCCTCATCAACCTCCCAGGGATTTGCCGGCATTTCAGTTCTGGTCCGGCGGTAGACCACCGTGACATCTTTGCCTAATCTGACGGCTGTCCGGGCGCAATCCATGGCGACGTTACCGCCCCCCACAATAACCAGCTTCTGGCCCAGATTCACTTCTTCTTCCATTATGGTGGATTTCAGAAATTCAAGAGCCGGGATCACGCCGTTCAGTTTATCGCCGGGAATGGCCATTTCGCTGTTCTTTTGGGTACCAATCGCCAGATAAATGGCTCTGTAACCCCGCGCTTTAATATCATCCAGCGTAAATTTCGGCCCGATTGGGAAATTGAGTTGAAGGTCAACTCCCATGTCAATGATATCTTTGATATCCGCAGCCAGAGAATCTTTGGGCAGGCGGTATTTAGGGATAGCCCACTGCATCTGTCCGCCAGGCTGTGAAGAGGCTTCAAAGATAGTCACCGGATAACCCTTTTTAACCAGGTCATAGGCCGCTGTCAGCCCGGAAGGACCAGCACCCACAATCGCCACTTTAGGCTTTAAAGGGTCAACGGCGGGTTTTTCCGGCATTGGCAGCTTGCCCTCGGTTCGCATAGCGCGCACAGTATCAGCAATAAAGGATTTTATGGGCGCAATGCCGATCGGCTCATCCAGTTCGGCACGGTTACAGGACTGCTCGCAAGGATGATGGCAGACCCGGCCGATGGAAGATGGGAGAGGAATCCATTGCATTATATGGTTAAAGGCCTCCAGATATTTTTCCCTGGACGCCAGCGCTACATAGCCCTGACCGTTACAGCCGGCAGGGCAGTTGATTTTACAAGGCGGGCGCAGGTCTTTGGTAATCGCGACCACGCCGGGAATTGCCTGCGGATATTTTTTATAGACTGCCTTGCGGTTATTCAGGCCCTCTTCGAATTCATTTTTTAAATCCACCGGACAGGCATCCACACAGTCTCCACAGCCGGTACACTTCACGATATCAATGTATCTGGCATTTGTCTTAACTTTTACTGTGAAATCACCAACCTGACCGGCAACAGACTCAACTTCAGTATTGGTCAATAATTCAATATTCCGGTGTTTGGATACCTCTATCAATTTGGGAGAAATCATGCACATTGAGCAGTCGTTAGTTGGGAAGGTTTTATCCAGTTGCGCCATTCTTCCGCCGATGGAGGTGCTCTTTTCAACCATGTACACTTTATAACCGGAGTTCGCCAGGTCCAGGGCAGATTGCATTCCGGCAATGCCGCCTCCAACGACCATTACGGCGCCGACAGTTTTCATATTCTTTTCATCCATACTAAAATTCCTTAAACGTCACTCTCTGTTTAAAGGATAAATCAATTGCTAACCGGGGCTGGCCAGCAGTCCTTTTTCCTTAAGCAGCGTTTTACCTTCCGTAAAATGCTTATTTAGCCACTTTTCGACGTTAGTTTGGCCATAAGCCAGGGCCATCAATTCACTAAAATAGTAAACCGGCAAACTGTATTTTTCGCCATTTTCTTTCAGGATGCTTCCAATCCGCGTGTCCAGATTGGAATGGCACATCGGGCAAGACACTACGATGCAATCCGCTCCGGCTTCTTCAGCCATATCAAATATTTTTTTAATCAGCTTTTTGGCCAGTTCGGTATGGGTCAAAGCCAGGTTTCCGCCGCAGCAATCAGTTTTATATGACCAGGGTTTTACATCCGCTCCCAGCGCCTTCAGGATCTCATCCATGGACTGCGGGTCTTCCGGATTAGCTGCATCCGTAATTTTGGGAGGGCGGGTTGTCAGGCACCCGTAATAACAGACCGGATGTAAACCGGTTAGCGGTTTTTTGACCGGCGCCGCTATTTTCTTTTCACCGAATTTCTCCCAGAGCATATCGGCACTGTGTTTAATGCTAAATTTACCTTCATATTTATGCGAAAGACCTTCGATAGTCTCCCCCGCTTTCAAATGCTTATCCGCGGACTTCAATCTCTGAAAACAGGCCGCACAGGGGACCAATAAATCCAAACCAGCCCGGTCAGCTATCAGCAAATTCCTCCCCGCCAGCGCTACCGCCAGTTTATCATCTATCACATGGGCCGAAGAAGCTCCGCAGCAGGTCCAGTCTTTCAATTCCGCCAGTTCAATTTCCAGTTTTTCAGCAACTGCTTCAAGTGATTGGTTGTACTCCGTGGCTGTACCGTCCAGCGAACAACCCGGATAATAAGAAACTTTCATCATTTTATTTTCTTCTCCGCGTTCCGGAATATGGTTTTAACTTCACTGCCCGCTCTCAACCGGTCCGGAATAATCTTTACTTTGCCCTTACGCAGCATGTTCATGCCTAATCCGGCCTGTTTTAGCAAACCGCGCAAGCCTTCCGCTCTCAGAGAAAAATCTACTGCCATTGATATTTCATGCATTCTACCCAGCATCTTCACATTGTTAAGGAAGGATTTATGGAAAACGGGAGCTTGATGATGAGCAGGTTTAACCCCTTTTTGCATTGATAATTTCCTGAGCGTATCCATAACATGGGCAATATCTATTTCGTTCGGACAGCGGGTTGTGCATGTTTCACAGGAAGCACAAACCCAGATTGTATCACTATTTATCACTTTTTCGGTCTGGTTTAAACTGATGGAATGCATCACCTGATGGGGTAGAACGTCCATTGCAAAAGTCATGGGACACCCGTTGGAGCATTTCTCACACTGATAGCAGGTGGATATTTTTTCACCACTCAACTCTTCAATTCGTTTTGAGGTGATTGTTCCGGTGTTTGCCAGATTAGCCTGTACCATCTTTTCCTTCCTTGTGCTGACTGGCTGATTTTGCCAGGAGGTGGGTGTATAGTATCTTTACACCAGCGTATATTATCTATATCATCCTGTCTATATATTACTACTTCAAACGTAAACTGGCAAATAATTCGCCCATCGTCCGGAAGAGCGAGACCATTAGAAGAATTTGACACTCCTGTATTTGCTCTGCTTACCGGACTAACATCTGCTTTTAACTATACTGTAACCTTTTATTCTCCCATTTGTTACAGTGTCATTCTTTTTGAACAGGTATTTTAACCGGGTGTTTACTGCGCTGTAATATAATTGTTTCAAACTGGCTGAAAATTACTTTATTTCAGAATAATGCATTTGCTGGGAGTGAGAGGATGAATAATGCGCCCATTTCGTATCGTAATGGATTTTCAATGGTGGAAACACTGGTTACACTGGCAGTCATAGGAATCGTAGCCGCCAGCGTGGTCACTAACTTCATCGGTAATCCTCCATCCGCCCAGGCCTCAAATCCAGACTCTGAAAATTCCTCGAAAGAAAGTAGTCAACTGGCAAGGAATATTGTACCGTCATTCTTGAACGAAACAAATAACTCGGAGGTATTCTCAGCGGATGAGCAGACGATTCTTTCACAGTCTGAACTGGTGGCTCGCCGGATGGAATTGAGGATCATTCAAACTGCCATGGACACCATGATGATTGTAAATGGAATCCAGGCTGTAGCGATTACTTCGGATACCCGCGATATGGCCGCTTTTCCCCATGGAAATCCCCTTTATCCGGAATATATCCGTAATACTGCAACGCAATTTAAATATAAATGTGATTCGCGAGGGGAAGTAACCCAGGTTGATGATTAGTCCGGAATGGTTGAAGTAATTACAAAAAAGCGGGAGATTATTCATCTCCCGCTTTTTTTTCTTTGTACCCCGGACCCGTTTCACGGAGTTCAATACTCCGGGACTTCCGCACTTTTATATAAGGCGTTTTTTACTAAATCCGATTCAGGTCCAGTGATTTACCCGCCCTGTCCAAAAACAGGGCCTTACCTGTCAATCTGGAACACCCCATATCTTTTATTTAGCCCCATTTTCACCTCCAGAAGCAGATTCAGGTATATACAGGTGGCTTCAATATCAAACTAGCACACTCGATTTCGACTGTCAAGTGTGCCTGGCCTGAAATATAAATAAGTAGTTTCTTTATTGACAACTTTTTTGAGGTTGAATAATAATGAGGAATCCCGTTTTAAGCAGAAAATATCACTTTTGTCCAAAATAAAATTCCCTGACGAGCCTGGGTTCGGACTGATAATTATAATAAATTGTCATACTGGGTGCCCACTTCGGCTGTCATACTGGAGGCCTCGAATGGCGAGGCTGAAGGATCTTGAGGAGGGGCGGCCAGCCTTCGTGCCTGACTCATTATTACCCCCTCCCAGCCAGATTCTTCGCCCCGATCAGGGGTAAAGGCAAGCTCGGGGCTCCAGAATGACGACCTTGGGAAGTGATTTCTCTTTCCTGTCATGCTTGAAGCCCATTACGACTGTCATACTGGAGGCCTCGAATGGCGAGGCTGGAGCATCTGGCCTCTTTTTCGTTGTCATGCCGGAAGCCTCGAATGGCGAGGCTGGAGCATCTGGCCCCTTTTTCGTTGTCATACTGGAGGCCTCGAATGGCGAGGCCGTAGTATCTGGATTCCCTCCGTCGTTGTCATACTGGAGGCCTCGAATGGCGAGGCCGAAGTATCTGGAGGAGGGGTACAACCCCAAAGAATAACAATTTACAACCAGAAAGAAAAATTTTTACAAAGTAGTCAATCCACCAGCCCATAACCTGGCCAGACGTGGTTCCTGTTTTGGAAAAATTATCAGAATAGTTTGAATGTTTGAGGCTCCAGTTCCAGACTGATGTCCAGGGCTTTGCTGGAATGGGTCAAGGCGCCGATGGATATGAAATCAACTCCGGTTAAGGCCACTTCCCGAACATTTTTCAGAGTGACGTTGCCTGACGCTTCGACTTCTGCCCTTCCGGCGATTATTTCTACTGCCCTTTGCATCTCTGTAACCGTCATATTATCCAGCATGACAATATCAACCCCGGCTTCTACGGCATCCATGGCTTCCTGAATAGTGCTTGCTTCGGATTCTATCTTAATTCCGGGGGGAGTATTTGTCCTGGCTTTGTTAACTATGTCCCGGTAGCTTAATCCCAGAGCTCTCAGAGCGATAATATGGTTATCTTTTATCAGAACCGCGTCGCCCAGATGCATACGGTGATTGCGTCCGCCGCCCATCTTAACTGAATATTTTTCCAGTGCTCGGAGTGTTGGAGTAGTCTTACGCGTATCGGCAATATCCACTCCCAGGTCATTAACCTGAGCCACATATCTGGCCGTCATAGATGCTATTCCGCACATTCTTTGAAAGAAATTTAACGCCACTCTTTCCGCTCTCAGGATACTGCGAACACATCCGGAAACCAGAATCGGGACATCTCCATTTTTGACGGGAGTCCCATCTTCTAGTTGTATGCTTAGTCTAGTCGTTGAATCAATTTGATGGAACACCCTTTCCACCACACCGGTCCCAGCGATAATGCCTTCTTCTTTGACCAGCAGGTATGCTCGTCCCTGTAAATCGGCGGGGATCAATACATCGCTGGTGATATCGCCTTTACCGGCATCTTCATCCAATGCCTCAGCCACGATTTGATTAATATAAAATGGTGAGAGCTGGGTTTCTTTCATCTTCGTTGCTCCATACCCTGTGCCTGAAGAGGTCTACTTACCGGTTATTTT
>DATIKD010000094.1:0-2937 GCA_035477965.1 Dehalococcoidales bacterium
CTGGGCGGCCCTGTTGCCTCTATGGCGGAGCTTTGCCGGAGTCTTAAATCCCAATGTTGAAGTGGTCGATATTTCTGTCCAGGCGATGAGTTTGCTGATTGTACCCTATATGCTGTTTGTCCTTAACCATACTACGGATGCTATTTTTTTTGGATTGGGGAAGACCAAATATGTTGCTTTTCAAAACGTCATTACTAATGGAGTAGTCTACGGAGGGGCCTTCATTGCTTATTTGACCGGATACTGGAATCCCACCTTTAGTTCCATCATGATCCTTTTCGGCATTGGGATTGGGGTTGATTCTGTGTTGACGGCCTATTACGCACGGATAGCGATGTGGCCGCGGAAAAAGTAAAATTCTGAATGATGTTTGGGTTAATACTTCGCGGCTGGCTTAAACCGGAGTACATATTTTCTCTGCCAAAGCTCGCCTAAATTGGTTTAGCTTAATTGAAATATTCAGCCAAGTGTGTTATTTATAATAGCATGTATTGATGATTGATATTGCAGGATGAATGAGATGCTGGCCCAGGTTATACTAACACCGGCGGAGTCAAAAAAGCTGATTGCTAAAGCCATTGCCAGTCTGGATGAGGTGAAAAAAGCCTTCCGGGAGGGCATGGTGGTGATGCATCCAAGCAGCAGCACATATTTTATTTTGGAAGAACTGACCGGAAAAAAGCCCGCTACTAACTTCTGGGTGTGCGGTGTGGTGACTCCCCGTGGCAATTGTGTTGAAATGGCCATGTTATCCGGCGGACGTTCTCCCTCAGCCGAAAACTATAATCCGGGAGATCTGCGGGGACAATGGGCTATCCAGCAGGGCAGGGTTTTGACTGAAATCCCGCTTTCCGATTTGTTAGATCAGATGACTGAGCGGGATGTGTATATCAAAGGGGTAAATGCGCTGGATGTACAGGGTAATATAGGAATTTTGATTGGTGAACCTGTGAAGGGTGGGGGTCTGGGGTTGGTACTGGCAGCCTGGAGAAAAAAGAAGTTCAGCTTTATTTACCCGGCCGGGCTGGAGAAGCTGATACCTGTTTCTATTGCTCAGGCGGCTAAAGAAGCCAGGCGGACGCAATTTGTATACGGAATGGGGCTCCCGGCCGGTCTGTATCCCTGTCCGGAGGGAAAAACGATAACCGAGATAAAGGCTGTGGAAATATTGAGCGGGGCGGAGGCAGTGCCGGTAGCCGCCGGCGGTTTGGGAGGCGCCGAGGGGGCCGTGACGTTGATAATAAAAGGCAGCCGTGAACAGGTTAATCTGGCGATCAACGTTATTGAGGGGGCGAAAGGAGCTAAATTGCCTCCCTTGCGTCTGTGTAATTGCACAGACTGCCCGGTCCCGGACTGCCGTTTTCCGGTGGGCGATAAACACTGGGTCTAGATAAAGATATTTCATTAATGCTACAGGAGGCAGATATGACGGTTAAAAAATATGCCAAATATTTCTTGAGTTATGACGGAGCGGAACCCAAAGCGAATGATTATACTTCACTGCTGAGCCTGCCGCCGTTCCCGGAAATTGCCAGTCCGCAAACCTATTTTCGCGGAGCGCCCTCTTTACCGGGAGCTACGGCCAACATCGGCTGGCAGGTTTTCACCGCGCCGGTTTGCTGGGAAACTATTCCCCATGCCCATAAATATGATGAATTCCTGATTTTCCTGGGCGCAGAACCACCGGACCTTTGCCACAGCTATGATGCTGAGGTGGACCTGTGGATGGGAAAAGAACTGGAGAAGCATACCATCGCCTCCGCTACTGTGGTCTTTATTCCCAAAGGCGTGCTGCATTGCCCTTTGAATTTCCGGGCAATCCGCAAACCGATCCTTTTCCATGCCCTGTACCTGGGGCCGACGCTGGATGCGGCGCGAGTGGAAAATTTTGATGAAGCCGGATTTGATTTTGAAGGGCCGGTGAATTTGCGTAAATTCGGCCCCATCAAGAAATAACCGCACCATCCATTTAATATTTCACGCTAAGAGACCTGGAGTTAATTCCAGGTCTCTTTGTCTTTGCCGCAGCAGGGGCATCAAATGTCTTTGAGAATATAATGTTAATCAGAGATCACTGCTTTCCAAATGATGTGCGGAACGAAAGACAGGTTTGGTAAATTCATCCATTCCGGCTGTTAAAGGGAGTTTTCGATGGAGAAAACAAAGGTTGTACCCCCCTCGTCCAGATCCTTCAGCCTCGCCGTTCGAGGCTTCCAGGATGACAGACTTGCCACCCATCCTCCGGATACTTCAGCCTCGTCGTTCGATGCTTCCAGCATGACAGACTTGCCACCCCTCCTCCGGATACTTCAGCCTCGTCGTTTGATGCTTCCAGGATGACAACAAAAAGGGAATCCTATCTTAAACGTGTCATTCTGGAGCCCCGAGCATGCCTTCACTCCTGAACGGGGCGAAGAATCTGGCGAGGAGGAGTCTCTTAAAAAGCCATGACTCCAGGGTTTACCACCCCTCCTCCGGATCCTTCAGCCTCGCCATTCGAGGCTTCCAGGATGACATGATAGGGAATCCAGCAAGACACCTTGTTTTCACACCCTGATATTGAAAAATCGAGGTGTTTACATAATGATCAGTTTCAACCCAGGCTCGTCACAAAACTTATTTTTGGACAAGAGTATGGGAATATAATGTTAATCAGAGATATATTTTCAGGAGGTTAATATGGGCTGAGGAGTAAGATTGGGTTCAGTGCGTGAACTCGAAGAGCAAAAGGCAGAGGCCAGAAAACAACTGATGCAGGCGTTGTTTGGTTATCTGGGGCAAATGGGTGTGGCGGCAGAATTACGGCCGGAACAGGCCACCAACTGGTTGGGTAAGGCAGTGTCTGAAAGTGTAATCCATTTAAAAGAACAGAACCTGAACCGGATACGACTGGTTGGCATGGAAAGCGGCGGGTGCGGCGTCCCCGGCGATATTTTA
>DATIKD010000095.1:0-7188 GCA_035477965.1 Dehalococcoidales bacterium
CAACGAAAGTGCTGGGAAACGTCATCGTAGCCGGACTGGGCATGGTAATCCATGGTTAAGTTCCGCTCTGGTACGCTCAGCCTGGGCGGCCGTCAGG
The DNA here is from genome assembly GCA_035477965.1 of Dehalococcoidales bacterium. Lineage (GTDB taxonomy): Bacteria > Chloroflexota > Dehalococcoidia > Dehalococcoidales > UBA3254 > DATIKD01. The sequence continues at coordinate 98 of DATIKD010000095.1, forward strand.
AATAAGAATAACTATTTTCATGCTCAATTTTGTCGTCTCGCGACCAGGTTGGGTAAGAAAGTAGCCATAATAGCGGTAGCTCATAGCATTCTGGTGGCCATTTATTACATGCTGCGCGATCATACTGATTACAATGATTTAGGAGCTGACTATTTTGAGAAAAGGGATCAACTGAGGATGGTTCGTAAAGCTGTAAGTCGAATCGAACACTTTGGTTACAAGGTCGTTCTGGAACCCACCAACCCAGTATTTTCATAGCAATGACACGTTTGGGGCTTAGATTCTTCGTCCCGAAAGGGTGTAAAAGCAGGCATCCGGAGCAATGGGCAGTCGTTTGTCATGCTGGAAGCCTCGAATGGCGAGGCTGAAGCATCCGGAGGCGGGGTAGCCGTTTGTCATGCTGGAAGCCTCGATTGGCGAGGCTGAAGCATCTGGATGAGGGGTGGCCAACCCCCTGAAACAACCATTTTACATTCAGAAAGATTGATTTTAACCCAGTGTTTAAACATAACCAGCCTAATCTGGTCAGCAGTGACTATTTTTTATAAACATCATCCTGGACATTGCCTTTGCTTCTTTTTGTGACGCTTAGTCACCACTTTGTAACTCTTTTTTTACTTTCCGCTGTACAATTTTTACTCCATTCTTACACGGTCAGACTACAATTAACTGAAAGTTCTCAAAATTGAGGGCGTGGTTAAGGTTTCCCACGCGGGTAAGGTAAATGAATATTTTAGGAATGGAGAAGAAAATGCGTAAAAAATCAACACTCTGGAAGCTGCCTCTTCTGGCGATATTAATCGCCATCCTGATTTTCCCGGCTGCGGCCGTTTCTGCCGCCGGACCCACCCCGGTAACCCTTATTCTACCCAGCGGTGTCAGCGGCCCAAATGGAGAAGTGACCCAGACGGCCGGATTCACTGCAGTTGACCCTTCCGCCTTCACGGTAACACTGGTCAGTGATACCGGCACTCAGGTGGCTGGTCCGTTTGCCGGTATGTTTGATTCCTATCCGGAATTACCGGCTATTTCCACCTGGGAATCCGCACAGATTATCTCCAGCCAGCCCAGCGCCTGGACCACCCTCAGCGGCGCCAATTGGATTTCCTCCACATCCGGCAATTCCGGGGTTGAAGTTGCCAGTGAAGGCGAAGCCTGGAGGATTTTTAAAACCACCTTTAATGTCCCCACCGGCCCCACCCTGACATCGGCGGCTATCCAGATTGCCGGCGATAATGCTTATGAGTTTTATCTGAATGACAGCCTGGTTGACAGCACCGCCAGCTTCGACCCGGCCGCTCCTGTTTACGGAATTGCCTCTGCCGGCGGTACTACCGCCCCGTTCACTTCCGCCAAAACATATAACCTTAAACCCGTTGAGGGTGAAAATACTCTGATTATTGTCCTGCGCAACTGGAACAACGACGGCAACCCCAATCCCACCGGCTTAATTTTTAAAATTAACCTTTCGTATGCCGTCAATAATCAGCTTGATCCCGCGGCTTACAGCGCCAGCGGCAACTGGTATACTGCCCCCGCAGTAGACAGGCATCCTCACTGGGTTGAGTTAGCCGGAGCCAAATGGGTATCCACCACTTCCGCAAACTATGGAGTTGAAAACCCTGATGAAGGCGATACATGGAGATTATTCCGGCAGGAATTTTATATACCGGCCTGCGCTGACAGTCCCTCCGGCAGTATCCAGATCGCGTCTGATAATGCCTTCGAGTTCTACCTGAACGGCTACCTGGTGTCAACTTCGGCCGATTTTAGTCCTTCCGCACCGGTCTATGGTCCGTGGCCGGGAGACGGCAGCCAGGCGCCTTTCCAGAACGTCTACAGCTATAATTTCACTCCCCAAAAAGGGACTAACACCCTGACGTTCGTGGTTCGCAACTGGAACAATAACTCATCTAACCCTTCCGGACTGCTGTACAAGGCCGAGATTCAGTATAGTCAACCCCTCCGTCCATCCGGTGTCTGGTGGCTCAATTCCATCGACCATAACACCGTTTCCGATAGATTGCAAATGGAAAAAATCCTGGACATCCAGACCGGCAGTGTAAACCTGGCTCCCGAAGATCCGTTGTTCTGGCTCTCCGATGAAGCCGCCAAAATCGATGTCACCTTCCCGGCCGGTGATTGGACCCTCTCTCTGCATACCACGGCTGATTGGGGTTCGAACTGGGAAGCGGAAGTGGGTATCTGGGATACCGCCGCCGGTGAATTCACCCCCTTCACCAGTCTCAAATCTTTTTCATGGGATCCCGCTTCATCCCGTCTGAACATCATCCTGACCGGTCCGGCTGCAACCGTGATCAAAGGCAATTACGTGGCCCTCAAGCTAACCTCTTTTAGCGGCGGCACCGTCATTACCGATTATCAACTCTGCGGCTCCTACCTGGCCCCGCCTGCCAATTCACCGCCCTATCCTGTGCCTGAACTGTCCGCCTTGATTCTGCTGGCACTGGGACTGGCAACTCTATCCGCCATTCTCCTGATACGCCGGAAAAAAGATCAGGCGAAAGTCCTCAGTTAAACACACGGACTCAATTACACAAGCAGGGTGGAGTGCTAAAACCTCCACCCTCTTTTATTTTTGCCGCTCACCTGATGCAGACAGTTAATGCCTTTTTCTGCCTCAAAACAGGATTGCCACACCGGCCTCACTCCTCTATAATAAAAAAGGACGAACAAAAAGGAGATAATTATGGCCATTGCACCCAATATCAGACTTTCCAAATATTTCGGCGGCGCCAGCATCCAGCAAAACATTATGACACTGGACGAGGCTCGCGGCCAACTGCAGTACTTTTTTACTCAAGACGGAGGAAAAAACATTACTGTCTCAGTAGATGGGAAAAAAATCAAGTCATTTGAAGATCTGCTGGCTCTGTCCTCTCAGGATAAATATCAAAAAGATGCCTATATTGACGTGGGACTCTTCTTGTCCAATGACGGGACCAAATCTATCTGGCCGGCCAAACCGGCCTGACCCCTGTTCCGTCACCAGCCGGTTCATCACATCCGGTCCTCGTTAAGCCCGATATGCCTGCTGCCTACCGGGTTCTCTTTGATTTGCTTCTCCCTTGAAGCAAATTTTGAATTGAGTCAAAATGGCAATAACGGAGGTTTTTTCGCCGCCAGGCGTGCATCATGGATATTCTAGCCCAACTTAATCCGGCTCAAAAAGCCGCTGTAGAAGCCATTAATGGACCGGTACTGATTCTGGCCGGACCGGGCAGCGGCAAAACCCGGGTTATTACTCACCGGGTGGCCTACCTGATAAAAGTTTGCGGCATCAACCCGCATCACATCCTGGCAGTCACTTTTACCAACAAAGCCGCCAAGGAAATGGCTGACCGCCTGCAAAACCTGGCCGGCAGTGCGGTACAGTACCTGACTATCGGCACCTTCCATGCCATCTGCGCCCGTATTTTACGCATCGACGGGAAAACGGCCGGAATCGAACCCGACTTCATTATCTATGATGAAGATGACCAGATGGACCTGGTTAAAAAAGCCCTGCAGGAATTCAAACTGGATCCCAAACAAATGGTGCCCCGGGCAATACTCTCCGCCATCAGCGCCTCCAAGAGCCGGATGCAGTCCCCCCAATACTATGCCTCAGCCAGCCGCAGTTATTTTGACGAAGTGGTCGGCCGGGTCTATGAACGTTATCAGAGACTGCTGGATGAAAGCCATGCCCTGGATTTTGATGATCTGTTGATGCGCACAGTGGAACTATTCCGCAATCACCCGGATATACTCAAGAAATACCAGAACCGATATGTACACGTTATGGTGGATGAGTTCCAGGATACCAACCTGACCCAGTATGAGCTGGTTAAACTCCTGGCCGCTAAACACCGCAATATCTGCGTGGTGGGCGATCCTGATCAGTCCATCTACTCCTGGCGGCAGGCTGATGTGCGTAACATCCTGAACTTTGAAAAAGACTACCCGGATGCCAGAACGATTATGCTGGAGCAAAACTACCGCTCAACGCGCAACATACTGGAAACCGCCACCCATGTCATAAAAGCCAACCGGCACCGCAAAGACAAAACCCTCTGGACGGACAACACCGCCGGGGAATTGACCAGCATTGTGGAAACCTATACCGAACAGGAAGAAGCCCAGTTCGTGGTCAAGGAAATCGACCGGCTGGTCAACGCCGGTGAAGTCCAGTACGGAGACTGCGCCGTGATGTTCCGCACCAACGCCCAATCCCGCGTGATTGAAGAGGCCTTCGTGCGTTACGGCCTGCCCTACAAACTGGTGGCCGGCACACGTTTTTACGAAAGAAGGGAAATCAAAGACCTGGTAGCCTATTTGCGTTTGATACAGAATCCGCTGGATTCCGTCAGCCTCCTGCGTATTATCAATATCCCCGGCCGCGGCATTGGCCAGGCCACACTGGACCAGCTTTCCGCCTGGGCCGGGCGTCTGGGAGTGCCGTTATTCAACGCCCTGCAGAAACTGGCTAAACCCGCACCGGCCGATAATCCGCCGCCTTTCAACAGCCGCGTCACCAAAGCCCTGGTCAGTTTCATCACTATATTACAGGAACTGATAGAACAGCACCAGACACTGGGACTGCTGGAATTTTTTGATGCCGTGGTCATCCGTTCAGGCTATAAAGCCTACATACTGAACGAAGAAGACGGCGATGAACGGTTTGATAACATCCAGGAACTGCGCACCGTAGCCGAACAGTACCAGAATAACCCGCATTCTGAAGCCCTCAGCCTTTTCCTGGAAAGCGTGGCGCTGGTTTCAGATGTGGACGACCTGGAATCCGTTCCCAATAAAGTCACCCTGATAACCCTCCATCAGGCCAAAGGCCTGGAATTTAAAGTGGTCTTCATCGTGGGCGTGGAAGAAGGCCTTCTGCCCCACTTCCGTTCACTGGAAGACCCCGCCCAGATGGAGGAGGAACGCCGACTGTGTTACGTGGGCATCACCCGTGCCATGCAGAAAATATACCTGGTCCATTCCTTCCGGCGCAGTCTGATGGGACGCAGCACCGTCAATGAAATTTCCCGCTTTATGAAGGACATCCCCCAAAATCTGATTGCCGGCAGAGACATCTGGCAGGCTGAACAAGCCGTTCTGGGTTCCGGTTTCGCCTCCGCTCAGGCCGGAGCCGCCCGGCCGCCCGCGCCCCAGGTGCAGATTGAAGAATTCAGGGCCGGAGAAAAAGTCCGGCACGGCATATTTGGAGAAGGCATTGTGGTTAGCAGTACCCTGAAAAACAATGACCGGGAAGTGGTGGTGGCTTTCAGCGGGCAGGGAGTGAAAAAACTGATGGCCAGCTTCGCCAAATTGCAGAAAATAAACTGATTATGTAAAATGGTTTGCCTTACTGCCGGCTTTTTGCTAAATTGAAATAGTACTGCTGGGGCCGTAGTTCACTCGGGAGAACGCTTGATTTGCATTCAAGAGGTAACGGGTTCGAATCCCGTCGGCTCCACCAACGTGTTCAAAAGGTAAAACTCACGCTCTGACTTTCTACAAGGTGTTCCCTCTTGTATTTTGATGGTCGGTTCGAATCCCCCCAACTGGACACTAGGTATCAATAGGTAATACTGGAAAAGACTTCAATTTGGTACTCAGCTTGAGTATTTAGTCGGATTTCTACAATAGCTTTTGTAATCTCCCAAAATAATTTCCTGAGACTGCTTGACATACCAAGCAATATTTGATATATTAAGCATATGGACATTGATGAAAAAATAAATATCGGGGCATACTTAAAGTCACTTCGTGACATCAAAGGAATATCTCTTCGTGAGGTAGAGCGTAAGACGGGAGTTTCCAACGCGGTTCTCAGTCAAATAGAATCAGGACAAGTGAAACGACCTTCTCCTGGAACTCTTTTTAAGTTGGCTGGGATCTATGGTGTGCCTTATGAAGAACTAATGCAACGTGCTGGCTATCCAGTACCAGCAAGACAAGTCGGTGAACCTCAATCTGCACAATCTGTCTTCAATAGACTCGGCTCCATCTCTCAAGACGAAGAACAACAATTACTGGATTATCTCGCTTTTCTTCGTTCCCGCAACAAGCGAGGGGGAAACCGGAAATGAGATGGTCTTACTCTGCCAATAGTAGTTTTCGTAAATGCCCGAGACAATGGTTCTATAAACAATGCTATTCCAGTTCCCGGGCTAATGACCCAATGCGACGAGAGGCTCATCGGCTTTCAAAGCTAGAGAATATCCAAGCATGGCGGGGAAAGATTGTTGATACTGTAATTAGCGAGACAATTGTTCCTAATATATCCAGAAGACAAACTTATAGTCTGGCTGAAGCTAAAAGCAAGGCTAACGAATTGTTCATCTCGCAACGAGCTCAGCGAAGTTTCTCTGACGGAGCAATTTCATTTTACGAAGTTGAATATGGATTGCCTTTGACTGAAGAGGTATTTCAAAAAGCACTCTCTGACATAGACATTGCCTTGGATAACTTCTTTGCAGCCGAACAAGTATGGGAGATAATTCAAGAAGCTAAAGTTGTAATTTCGCAACGACCTCTAAGTTTTAAACATGGAACTGCCAGCGTCATGGTTGTTCCAGATCTAATCACATTCGGGGAACAAGAGGCCCCGACCGTGCTGGATTGGAAAGTGAACACTTATCCAATGCGTGATTACTGGCTTCAACTCGTTACCGGGGCAATTGCTTTGACTAAATGTAACCCTCACCGTGACTGGCCATTTGGAGCTACTAGATTTGGTGCAGACCAAGTCAAACTACTTGAGGTACAGCTTCTTTCGGGATACGTACGACTACATACAGCCAAAGAGGGTGATATTGCTGAAGTTGAGGACTTTATTGCGACATCTATTGGGGAGATGAGTCTCGCCAGCGAAGGTTGCGATGATAAAAACCCGCAACCGAAAGACTATCCAGTTACATCTGAGCCAAGGACTTGTCAGATGTGTTCGTTTAGAAAGTTATGCTGGGAGTCAGTTTTATGATTGAGTTAGAAACCAATATATTCCCAATCCTCAACCTTAACGAGTTAAAGAGTCAATACCGTCTTTATCGTATTAGGGGACTATCGATTAGCCAAGAGGAATATGA
>DATIKD010000096.1:0-8996 GCA_035477965.1 Dehalococcoidales bacterium
GAGCTCTGCAACCAACCGATGCCTTATTATTTTCATCTTTTATGGTGCCCCTCGCAAGGGGCATGAATGATTCTGGAGCCTCGAATGGCGAGGCCGAAGCCTCCGGAGGGGGGTCAACCCCTGTTTTCACACTGGAATAACCTTTTTCAGCCAGAATGGAGTAAATTAACAAAATTATCAATCATTCTGCGCATAATTTGGACAACGGTTATTTAGAAAACCAAAAAGGGAAACCGGACGGTTTCCCTTTTTTTTCAGATTGTTTCAGGGTCTATCTTTGAATGAAATCATCGGCCTTGAAATACAGATTGATTTCGTAATTTGCATTTTGAACAGAATCCGATCCGTGAACGGAGTTGCGCTGAAGATCAATGCCAAAGTCACGGCGGATTGTGCCGGGCGCCGCTTCTTCGGGTTTGGTCTTGCCCATTGTATCGCGGGCAACCTTAATCGCCTCCGGCCCTTCAAAAACAGCGGCGAAAACTGGATAAGAGGTGATATAGTCCACCAGGTCTTTAAAAAAAGGTTTTTCACGATGCACGGCGTAATGCCTGCGAGCCAGTTCCACATCAATCTTTAAAGCTTTCAAAGCTACAATTTTCAAACCGGCCGCTTCCAGACGGGACAGTATAGCTCCTCCCAAATTTCTTTGCATGGCGTCCGGTTTAACCAGTATCAGGGTTCTTTCCACAATTTACTCCTTTTATTTCCTGTAAAAACAGGATTATTTCTTTTTGGCAGTGAATAATCTTTCCAGGTCCGCCAGTTTGACTTTTTCCAGGGAGTCTAATACCCAATCCGCAGCAGCCAGTGCGGCCGGTGGATGGGTATTGGTCACCCCTATACAGGCCATTCCAGCCCTTTTAGCCGCCATCACTCCGGCAATAGCATCTTCGATGACTATACAGTTGGCTGGCTTTACCTCCAGTTTGGCGGCGGCGGTTAAGAAAACTTCCGGGCTGGGTTTGCCTTCTTTGACCTCCAATCCAAAAACCATGGCCTGGAAGTATTGTTTAATTTTAAGACCTTTTAGTATCACTTCCACATTCTCAAGCGGAGCTGATGAACCCACGGCAGAAGCGATATTGTTTTCACTCAATAACTGTAAAAGATCCAGAACACCCGGAAAAGGCCGCAGGTCCTTAAGCACTGAATCACGAAAGTAAGTTTCCTTATCTTCAGAAATAATATCGATCAGTTCCTGGCTGAATTCCGAGCCCATCATTTTTTTAACAATCAGGTCATTCCTCTGGCCAAACACCTGTTGGAAGTCCTCATCTGAAAATTGTATGCCCTGTTTGTGAAAAGCAAATTGCCAGGAGCGGTAATGGGGCAGTGCGGTATCCGCAATAACTCCGTCCATATCCCAAATAACAGCCCGGTTGTAAGAATTACCCATTTTTATTTTTAACCTCTCTTTTACTGAATATATACTGAGTAGAAACTGCTTCAGCGAATACTGTGCCGCCAGAGTCAGAAATCCAGGCTGCGGTTTCAATCAGCCTTGGGTTTTGCCGGGTAATGCGGCAGGCCACAGTATAAGTTTGGTTGAGTGCGATCATACGGCGGTAGCGGACCTGCATTTTGGCGGTCACATTATTTGTTCCGGCAAACATCGAAGCCCAACCAATCGCTTCATCCATGATACAAGCGGCAATGCCGCCGTGCAAGAATCCGGCCCAACCCTGCAGCCTTACGTCCGGCGTGAAATCAGCACAGGCAGTACGCGTCTCTTCATCCCATTTGAATTTAAGCTTTAGACCGATGGGGTTATTTGGGCCGCAGCCAAAACACCAGTCCTGATCTTTATTGGGATCAATTTCTATTTTTGGCCATTCCATGTTCGCTCCTTAAAATGGCTTTTTACGTTCAGTTATGGGCGGGTGCTGCAAATACAGCGGCTGCAAGGTTGCCAGGTTATCATATTGACCGGCGGCGATCCGGCCTTGCCCGAGTTCGGCTAAATAAGCTGCCCGGCGCTGCAGTCCGGCCGGACCTGGTAACAGAAAATGGGATTTAAACAGCTTTTTTAGTACCGTTTTGGTGGGAATATCCATTTCTCCGCAGAAAACCGTCGGGCCGGTTATTCTGGATCCAAGCAAATCCGGGGTAAGGATTTGTTCTTCCATCCGACAGATCCATCCTTTGCGGGGCCGGAGCTGATAAATGGCGGCGGCTATTTCTTCGCGACCTGCGTTCTGGATAGCACAAACCGGAAGGCCGGTACAGGCAAATTGATAGGCCGACGCCTCCAGTGTACTTATACCAATAATGGGTATACCCAGGCTGAAAGCGATTCCTTTGGCGGCGCTCACCCCAACTCGTAAACCGTTAAAACTGCCGGGGCCTTTGGCCACAATCACACAATCAAGGGTTTCAATTCCGATTTTATTCTGAGACAGAAGGGCATCCAGGCGAGGCGAAAGCTCTACGCTGTGATTTGAGCCGCAAAGCCAGGTCATTTCAGCCAGGACCTGATATCCCTGGACTACGGCCAGGCTGGCATAGCTGGTAGAAGTGTCTATGGCTAGTTGCATATTATCCTTTTTTTATCTGCCGGTTGAGTGCCTGCAGCAGTTTTTGATAGTGCCGGCTGCCGGCCTGCAGTAGAAATTTTCGGCATGAGTCACCGGTATATTCTATGTTTACCCGAAGGTGTTCCGGCGGCAACACCCCCAACCCTTTCTCACCCCATTCTATAACACTTAACCCCTGACCGAAGATCTGTTCATCCAAACAAAGGTCCGAAATTTCCTGCTTATTTTCCAGGCGATACAGGTCAATATGGTAAAGGGGCAGGCGACCCTGTATCTCGCGCATTAAAACAAACGTGGGGCTCAGGGCATACTCTTCACTATCCAGTCCCCAGACTATGCCCTGCGTTAAAGTAGTCTTGCCGGCTCCCAGATTACCGGTAAGAAGAAAAATATCACCTGGACGGGCTAAACGCCCCAGCCATTTCCCCAGGCTGCGGGTTTCATCTGCTGAATTGGTTTCTAGCAATAATTCTTTCAAATCTTATCCGTATTTTTAAAATGGTCCCAGCCCGTGCGGCTAACCCGGTATTCCCGCCCGGATTCATCCAGTATCTGAATTACCGGCTCTCGTCGAGACACTACTTCTCCAATAACCGTTAAAGGGCAGGAACAGGTTTTTTCCAAATCACGCATAATATCGGGAGTTGCGGTGAAGAGCAGTTGATAATCTTCACCTCCGGACAGGGCAAAATCAATATATTTTTCAGGAAAGCGGCGTTTAACCACGGAATGGACCGGTAATTTATCCAGATAGACCACAGCACTGACGCTGCTGGCTTTACATAAATGTCCCAAATCAGAAATCAGCCCATCGCTGATGTCAATACCCGCCCTGACTCCTTTTTCAACCAGAAGCCGGCCTTCAGCCAGGCGTGGTTCAGGACGTGAGAATGAACGGCGCAATATTTCTTCCTCCCCATCCGTTGTTGTTTTTCCCTGCAGTACCCGGAGGCCGGCGACTGCATTCCCCAACCAGCCGGTGACAGCAATCAGATCGCCGGTTCTCACTTCTTTCCGTGAAAGATAATGTCCGTCAGGGTTGGCAGCCTGGCCGATGACACTCACATCTACAAATATTATAGACGAAGAAGACACATTCCCCCCGACTACCGCAGTGTCGCTCTGTCCGGCCAAACGAAGAAGTCCCCTGTAAAAAGACAGCACGTTCTGGACTTCGGTATCCGGAGGCAATCCTAAGGAGACCAGGGCATACCTGGGTAGTCCCCCCATAGAAGCAATATCACTCAAGTTGACTGCCAGTGATTTCCATCCCAGGTCTTCCCACGAAAGATTGGCCAGGTTGAAATGAACTCCCTCTACCTGGCAGTCCACTTTAGCAAATTGATTGGCGGTGTTGCCCTTCCAGACCGCGCAATCGTCACCTGCTCCCTCAATTACATTGCGCCATGATTCAGACTGAATATCCCGGTCCTTTTCTATTAACCCGGCAATCAAATCGATCAGGCCGAACTGGCCTATATCCTGTAATTTCATCAATAAAAATTATATCACATGTAACATGAATCCTTTAAAAATAATTTTGGATAACTGCCGAAATCTGAACTTTTTTCGTGAATTTTCTTATAATGTACTGAGAAAGAAATAATCAGTGGAGATTAAGGAGGTCTAAATTGTCCAAATCAAAAGAGAATCTGAAAGCCGCTTTTGCGGGAGAAAGCCAGGCCAGCCGCAAATATTTATATTTTGCGGAAAAAGCGGATAAAGATGGACAGCCCCAAATTGCCAGGCTTTTCCGCGCCGCTTCAGAGGCTGAAACTGTGCATGCCCGCAATCACCTTAGAGCCGTCGGTGGCATCGGATCGGTGGAAGAGAACCTGAATGCCGCCATCAGTGGGGAACACGAAGAATTCACAGATATGTATCCGGGCTTTATCAAAGCCGCCCAGGATGAAAAGAATTCGCAAGCAGAAATGACTTTCAATTGGGCCAACAAAGTCGAGAAAATCCATCACGGTTTATATCAACAAGCTCTGGCCAGTTTAAAGTCCGGTAAAAAAGCTGAACTGAAACCCTATTTTGTCTGTCAGTTATGCGGTTATACTATTGAAGGTGAAGCTCCCGATAAATGTCCTGTTTGCGGAGCAATGAAAACCCAGTTCAAAAAGGTCGAATAATCCTTTATAAACAAATTTACTCTGGCCCGGCCGGCCGGTGTGTCTGCCGGGCTATTATTTTAGCCAACGCCAGTTCTTCTTCCCGTGTGGACAATTTCCCATCCAGTTTGGCTTCTCTGAGTATTTCCAGGATTTCTCCTATTAATGGGCCTGAAGGGATGCCCGCTCTAATCAGGTCGTCACCGGTCAGTTCCGGTTTAACGTATCGCAAATGGTTCAAAAAGAGTTCTATACGCGCTTGAACCGGAACTGAATCCAGAATCACCCGGTTGGCCACCAGTGCCCCGGTATCCAGAGTTTGCAGTAATATAAAAATTTGGCTGTTTTTTAAGTCCGCCTGGCTTAAAGTGGGCAAAATATTTTTCAGCGCCAGGCTATCCTGCAGAATGAGTGCGGCGGAGCGGCTAAGTTTCAAACGGTTAATCAAATGTCTCAATTCTCGGCTGTCAATTCCATCAAAAAGTACAGCCAAATAGATTTCCGGCGGGGGAAAATAGGGCTGCATTAACGTGCGTATTTTTACCAGGTTTTTAAAAATTCGGGGAGTGACTTGCCAGGCCGGCGAAAGACGCTGGCAAAGACCCAACTCCGAAGCCCTCGAAAAGACTTTCTCCGGCTGTTCTTCTGCCAGACACAACTCCAGTTCCGAACGCAGGCGGTCGGGACTGATACTATCCAGGCAGGCGATATCCCGTTTGACCAGGCCAAATGTCCAGGGCTCAATCCGGAAGCCGAAACGCTGTTCATAGCGTACCGCTCTCCAGAGGCGGGTGGCATCATCCTGAAAACTTTTTTCATGCAGCACTCTGATTTTCCCTGCTTTAAGGTCTTTATGGCCATTAAAAACATCAATGAAGGTGCCGAAATATTCGGGTCTCAGGTCAATAGCCAAAGCATTAATGGTAAAGTCCCGCCGGCGAAGGTCCCCCCGGATATCACTGGGGCCGTCCACAGTGGGCAATTGTCCAGGCTGCTGATAGGATTCCTCCCGGGCAGAGGCAATATCCACATTACAGCGCTTCCATTTGAATCTGGCGGTACCAAAGCGCGGGTGGGCGATCACCTCTTCCCCATGCGCAAGAGCCAGTTCTCCAGCCAGACGGGCGGCATCACCCTCCACTGTCAGATCGATGTCCAGGTTGGGCCGGCCGAGAATCAAATCGCGGACTGTGCCACCGACCAGAAAGAGACTATACCCCATCTGCAGCCCAACCCTTCCTGCCATTGCGAGAAAGTCAAAGGTTTCAGACGGCAGCACCTCTTTCATCTTCATGTTCAGGTTTTTCAGATTTGCCATTTGGCGCTCATTATAACATAGTTTCTAAAGGACTTCCCGATTTCAGCTTAGGATGGAAAGTATTATATTTGGGATATGCCAGCAAAAGTCTGACAGTTAAACTCTTTATCAACATGGTTTATAATAAAAAAAACCGCCAGCCCGTAAAGAATTTATATTCGGAGGAATGGTATGAAGGGCAAAAAACCAGCCAGGAAAGAAGATCAACCGGTTTTGTCCGATCGTCAGGCTTCCATTCTCACTTCATCGCAGACAGACTTCAGCAATTTTGCCGCGTTAACTCTGCCGGTGATAATTCTGGATAATTCGCTGGCAGTCAGTTTTGTCAATAAGGCTTTCACGCGCTTGTCCGGATTCAGCCGGAAAGAACTCACAGGCCTGAAGCCGCCCTTCCCTTTCTGGCCTGAAAATCGGGCTGACGCTTATCTCAAGGCTTTGAAGAATGGAACTGATAGACCCAGGCCAGCAAATATGCTTACTCGCTCTTTAAAAGAAATCCGGGTTATAGTGCGCACAATCCGCCTGAATAAAGACCAGAGTAACGAACTAGCCCAAATCTGGGTGGATGTGACCGGCCTGCTCAGCCAACAAAAGACTCTTGAGAGAGCCCTTAAGATATCCCGGTACAAGTTCTATAAACTATTCAATGCCGTGCCGGTTCCTCTGGCTATTAATACTTTTCCGGGTTTTGAATTCGTGGAAGTCAACCGGGCATTTCTGAAAACCGCAGGACTAAAACGGGAGGAGGTGATCGGTCTCACCACGGAGCAATTGGACTGGAGGGACCGTGCAGAGGCCTTTAAAATAGAAGATACCCTGAAAAATCAGGGGAAAATAACCAATCAAGAAATTCACCTGCTCACCGCCGGCGGTAAAATTCACACTGCTATTTATAACGCCTCCAAAATAAATCTGGGCGGAGAAGATTATGTCCTTTCTGCCAGCATGGATATCAGCCAGCGCAAACAGATCGAAGAAGCTCTCCGCGAAAGTGAAGTTTTCAATGCCAGCCTGCTTGAGCATGTCCCCAACCCTGTTCTGGTAGTTAATCCGGATTTCACTATCCGCTACGTTAACCCGGCCTTTGAACGTCTGACAGGTTACACTTACAAAGAAGTAGTTGGTATGGAACAACCTTATCCCTGGTGGGTCCCGTTCGATGTAGATTCTCCCGAACATAAAAAACCTGTTCCGCGTGAACTAGAAGTTACCGGTGCGGAGAAGCTTCTCAGAAAAAAGGACGGGGAGCAGTTCTGGATCAGTCTGAGCCTGCGGCATATTCGGGAAGAGGGAGAATTAAAATATGTCCTGGGAATCTGGATGGACATCACCATGCGAAAAAAAATGGAAGAGGCTGTTAAAGAAAGCGAAGCTTTCAACGCCAGCCTGCTTGAGCATGCTCCCAACCCAGTTCTGGTAGTCAATCCGGATTATTCTGTCCGCTATGTTAACCCGGCCTTTGAGCAATTGACCGGTTTCAGCTCCAGAGAAGTGGTGGGTCTAAAACCGCCCTACCCGTGGTGGTTGTTGAAGGAGGACGGTTCGCCCCAATTTAACCATCCTGTACCACGTGAGCGGGAAGTGACAGGCGTTGAAAACAGGGTTCAAAAAAAGAACGGGGAAATATTCTGGATCAGTCTCAGCCTGCGCCAGGCGCGGGAGCAAGGGCGATTACTGTATTTCATCGGCAACTGGGTAGATATTACCGCCCTCAAAAAAGCTGAAGAAACACTCAAAGAAAGTGAGGCTTTCAATGCCAGTCTGCTTAATGATGCACCTAATCCGGTGATGGTCTTCAACCTTGATCGCAGTGTAAGGTATGTTAATACGGCCATGTTGGATTTCACCGGTTTTAGCCGGGAGGAATTACTGGGTTCAAGACCGCCCTACCCATGGTGGCCTCCGTTATTTATTGATAGTTACACAGCCGTTGATGCTGAAATAGTGACGGAAAAAACCAACCTGGAGAGATTGATTATTACACGGAAAGGAGAAACACGCTGGATTGCCCTGAGCCTGCGCACTGTCCGCCGCGATGGACAGGCCAAATTTCACCTGGCCAACTGGGTAGATATCACCGCTCGGAAAGCGATGGAAGAGAGAATAACCGAATTGTACCAGCATGAAAAAACCCAGCGGGAGGAATTGCAGGAAGAAGCCCGCTCCAGAGGACTGTTTATCAATGTCCTGGCCCATGAATTAAGAACACCTGTCACGCCGGTTCTGGCTTCTACGGCAGTTCTAAATGACATTTATGAGAACCGGCCGGAAACCCTGGATAAGAAATTGGTAGCCAATATCTTGAACAGCACGCAAACTCTGGCCCGCCGGCTGGAGGAACTACTGGATTTGGCCCGCTATGCACGCGGAACGTTCAAACTGGATCTGACGCCCACCGATCTGAATGATTTCTTCAAAGAAGTACTGACCAGATTTAAACCCACTTTGCAGCAACGCAACCAGCAATTGATAATTCGTTTACCTCAGGATTTACCGGTTGCAGAGGTGGATCCCTCGCGTCTGGAGCAGGTCATCAGCAATTTGCTTGCCAACTCAAGCAAATTCAGTCCTGAGAAGAGCAGTATAAATTTCAGTGTCGATGTAAAAAACCAGGAATTAAGGGTTGAGGTTAAAGATGAAGGCATCGGGATTTCTGAGGAAGGACAGAAGCGGCTTTTTCAGCCCTATCACCGCGTAGAACAGGACCGTCAACAGTTCACCGGATTGGGTCTGGGACTGGCGGTTTCCAAACATATTGTGGTAGCGCATGGCGGAAAAATCTGGGTGGAGAGCATACTAAACAAAGGGAGCACATTTGTATTTACAATCCCGCTGAAGCTTTGTTTGACGTAGACTGGTTAATATCATGAATGTAGATGCCGGTAAAATAAAAAAACCCCCAATTGGGGGTTTTTTATAAAAGGCAAAGAAAAGCCTCCTGGCAATGACATATTTTCCACAAGAGCCTTCGCCCTCAGTATCGTCTGCGCTGAAGCGTTTCACTGCCGTGTTCGGGATGGGAACGGG
>DATIKD010000097.1:0-2362 GCA_035477965.1 Dehalococcoidales bacterium
TTCACGCACGGAATCAGCAAAGAGGGTGACCTTACGGACCTGGGCGTTCAAATGGGAATTATCAATAAATCCGGTGCTTTTTTCTCCTACGGCGATGTCAGGCTGGGTCAAGGTAAAGAGAATACCAAGAATTTTTTGAGCCAGCATGCCGATATTGCCCGGGAGATTGAGCAGAAAGTTAGAGCCTCAGCCGCTGCTGTATCTTCTCCGCTAACGGCCAGTGAGAGCGCTGACTAAAAACCTTTTTTAATTTAATAATTATAAATACCAGAACATATGAAAGGGTTGAGGCCATATGCCTTGACCCTTTTTGTTATAATCAAGGATACAAAAATTAAATATAATTCAGGTTTATGGAAAATCAGGTAAAAAAGATTACAGCCATTAAAGCCGGTAAAAATTTCCGGCTCAAACGTTCCAATATTTATTTAGACGGGAAGTTCGCCTTCAGTCTGGCGGATGATGTTGTTGTTCAACAGAAGCTTCAGGTTGGACAAAACCTTTCTGAACAGAGCCTGGAAAGCCTGGACTGCCAAGATAAACAACTGCGCTGTTTGAATGCTGCCTACCGCCTGTTAGGTGTGCGCCCACGCAGCCGGAGTGAAATAGTTCAGCGGCTTGCCAGACTTGGATTTTCCGAAGGAGCCATTAACCCCGTAATAGAAAAACTAATCAGGCTAGATTTCCTGGATGATTCCGCCTTTGCCGAATACTGGAAAGATAACCGCATGGTTTTCCGTCCGCGCAGCCGCCTGTTGCTGAAATCGGAACTGCGTCAAAAAGGGATTGAGCCTGAAATCATTGAGGCCGCAGCGGGTACCCTGGATGAAGACGGCAACGCTTACCGGGCTGCCTCAATTAAAGCCCGCAATCTTTCTGCGGCAGATTACCCGGTTTTTCAAAAGAAACTGAGCGGTTTTCTGCAGAGGAGAGGTTTTAGCTACAGCGTGACTAAAAGCACAGTGAAAAAGGTCTGGCAGGAGCGAAGCGGACAACCGGCGGCAGAGAATGACAACGAGGAAGATACCGGGGCCTCTCCGGATTGAGCAGGTCACCCGGATTAATATATTTCAAGGGGGAAAACAAGATTGAGCGAATCTGTAATAACTTATCCGATTTTAGGCATTGTCGTACTGGCGGTACTGATCATAGGCGTCGTGGCAGGTGCTTTCGGTTTCATGCTATTTAGAGGCGCTTTGCTGGGCAGAAGACAGCGCATCGCCGAAAGGAAGGCTTTACGCATTGAAACCGATGCCAGAACTCAAGCCAAAAATATCCTGGATGAAGCCAAACTGGAAAGTGAAAAAACCAAAACAGCGGCTGAAAATGAATACCGCCAGAGGCGGGGTGAGCTACAGCGCCAGGAAAACCGCATGACGCAGAAGATTGACTCTCTGGACCGGAAAATGGAGAACCTGGAACACCGCGACCATAATCTGAATCAGCGGGAGAAAGAACTGGACAATCTGCGTGCCAGTATTAATGAAGTTAAAGAAAAGCAACTTCGGAAACTGGAGGAAATCTCTCAGCTTCCCACGGCTGAAGCTAAAAAAATATTACTGGATAATATGGCAAGCGAGCTTAAGGATGAGACCGCCCGCCGTATCCGCGAGTGGGAAAATACCCTGCAGCAGCAGGCCAATGAGAAAACCCAGGAAATTCTGGTTCAGGCTATTCAGCGGTCAGCTTCAGAAATCGTATCAGAAACTACCGTCTCGGTGGTACCAATTCCCAATGATGAAATGAAAGGCCGCCTGATTGGAAGAGAGGGCCGCAATATACGGGCTCTGGAACAGGCCACCGGGGTAGACTTGATCATCGATGATACCCCTGAGGCTGTAACCCTTTCCAGTTTTGATCCGGTCAGGCGTGAAATTGCCCGCCTGGCTTTGACTCGCCTGATCATTAACGGACGCATACATCCCGCCCGCATCGAAGAGGTGGTTAATAAAGCCCGCGAAGAAGTAGAGGCGACTATTTTTGCCGCCGGTGAACAGGCTGCGATACAGGTTGCGGTGCAGGGTCTGCGCCCTGAACTGATCAAAATTCTGGGCCGGCTTAAATACCGTACCAGCTACGGACAGAATGTTTTGAACCACAGCATTGAGACCGCTTTCCTGTCTGGAATGATCGCCGCTGAAATCGGTGCCAACGTAACTCTGGCCAAAAAAGCTGGCCTGCTGCATGACATCGGCAAAGCTATTGACCGAGAAGTAGAAGGCAGTCACGCTGCAATTGGTTCGGAACTGGTACAGCGCTGGGACAAGTCCGGCGAAGTAGCCCAGGCTATCGGCGAACACCATAATGAAGCCCCCACAACCAGCATTTTGGGTTATATTATTTCAGCCGCGGATGCCATCAG
>DATIKD010000098.1:0-3222 GCA_035477965.1 Dehalococcoidales bacterium
ATTCGGGTAGTTTTGATTTTAGTTTTTTTACCAATGCGGTAACGTTAAGTCCCACCATTCTGGCTTCGTCCATAGCACTCATATTGATACCGCCTCCCACTCCGGTTAAAACGTCTCCGGGATGCGGGCCATAGCCGATTGCCCCGCCGGCCACAACCATGTGATGAGCAATAAAAAAGTCATATATTAAAGCTCTGGTTTGTGAACCGCCGATCCTCCTGACGGTGACAATCGCCCCGCCGACTTTGCCTTTCAGGTTTTGTTTCATCAATAAGGCAAAAGTGCGGTCCATGATAATTTTAGCCTGGGCGCTAACGTTGTGAAAATATACCGGACTGCACAGAATGATACCATCCGCTTTTTCATAAAGCCGGTACAATTCCTGCATATCATCTTTCTGCACACATGCGCCAACTCTGAAACAACTCCCGCAGGCCAGGCAGGGTTCCAATCGTTTTCCTGCGGCGAGGAAAATCTCAGTCTCGCACCCGGCTTCCCTGGCTGTCTTCAAAGCCTCATTAACCATTATTTCACTATTACCGTTTTTTCGCGGACTGGCCACAATTCCCAATATATTCACCCCTGACCTCCTTAACTGTTTTAGTTTATGTCAAATTCTGTTTTGCTCAAGACCGGCTGTCCCTGATTTTCCATTTGGCGATTTCGATCTGAATCTAAAAACTTAAAGCCGAACTACCGCTCTGGCTGGAGCAATACTGGATTTCAGCGTTGGGATACACAGCCACTGAAGCCGCTCCCGGATGTGAAAGTTTTAGTAAATCCAGGACTGCATTCCAGTTTGATACTAAATCCACTTTTTGAGGTTCGCTGAAATATCCCAATATTGTGCGGTCAGGGTATTCGTTTAAAATAATCAACCGGTTTAGTTCTGCAGGAAATTTGACCTTTAAAGGTAAAGGGCTGCTGTTGGCGGTGCCCCAGACTCCGCCCAGATAGTGCGCCACATGACCGTCCGGAGAATTGGCAACTAATACCACATCGCCGCCTTTGGCTCCCAGAGCCTGGAATGCAATTTCCAGACCGGATTCACATTCCGCCACTTTGGCGAAGGTATTAGCAATTACTATATCGTTATCTTTAGCCTCGGGCGTATCATAATGATTGACCGCTAGTTGCAGCGCCAAACGAGAAGTCTCGTTCAAAGCTCCGGCAAATATCGCCGCTGTTTCACCATAACTATTCATCAAAGTGTCTATTTTGATATCCAGCCCCGCTTTCTGAGCAGCCTCTTCCATATTTTCGCGCAGCAGGTTATTGCTAATAATGCCTGTGCCAACCGGTATCTCAGGATGTTCTTTCTTAAACTGACTGGCCAACTTGTGGAAATGAACCACGGTGTCAAAGTGACAGATGCCGGGTAGAATGATTTTGGCTCCCCCGCCAAACCCGGCAAAGGCGTGCGGGACAATGGAGCCGATGGCGATCTTCAGGTCGCACTGCATTACTTCCGCATTAACCAGAAGAGGTGTCCCCAATCTGGTTTTTCCGATATCGATACAGTTGCCGAAAGCGTTATGATTATAGACCGGGAAACGGGCCAGAACGTCTTCACCCAGTTTTTTAGAGAAATCCAACCTGGTCATCGGCGCGTGTAAACCCGTGGCCGCCACAAATCTGATCTGATCATCTTTTAAACCGGCCTCGGCCAATTCCTCCAAAATAAAGGGTATTATGTCAGCCGTACGCGTGGCTCTTTGAATATCATCGAAAATGATTACAGCCTGTTTTCTATTTTTGGCCAGATTCCTTAACGGCGGCATCCCGAGAGGAAAACGCAGAGCCGCTCTTAGTTGTCCACCGGCGATACCCGGGCTATCAAAACCCTGCATATTGAAAACCTGTACTTTCCAGTTTTCCGGAAAGCTGAGTTCCAAATCTTTGACGCCGTGCCATACCAGTTGAGGTAGCCTGACTGATTCTGTCATTTCAGTGTTCCTTAAATAATATATTTCCTGCACTCTTGTCTAAATAAAGTCCGTAACGAGCCTGAGTTAAGACTGATTTTTAAGATAATACCCTGACTTTTAGTTTTCACAGTGTGAAAAACAGATGTCATGCTGGAGGCCTCGAAAGGCGAGGCCGAAGCATCCGGCGGGGGGTACAACCCTTGTTTTTCAATAATATAACCTTTTACAACCAGAATGGAGGATTTTACCCAGGTTGTCAATCGTTCTCCAAAATTTTTATACAGCAGTGTATCGCCTGAAAAGATAATTTAGTATCTCGCTTAACCAGTGTTATTGAAGCACCACTCCGTCGCTGGCAGTAGTAACTCTATCCAGATATCTTTTCAAATATCCGCTTTTTACTCTGGGTTCGTACACCGGCAATTTCTTCAGCCTTTTGGATATTTCTTGATCAGATAGTTCTAGTTTTAGTTCCTGTTTATCCAAATCAATATATATTATGTCACCCTCCTGCACAGCGGCAATCGGGCCCCGGTCAGCCGCTTCAGGCACAATGTGACCCACTGCAAATCCGCGCGTGGCCCCTGAAAAGCGTCCATCAGTCACCAAAGCTACTTCTTTATCAACACCCAACCCGCATAAAAGCGAGGTAGGCCACAGCATCTCCACCATTCCGGGACTGCCTTTAGGGCCTTCGTATCTAATTACAATGACATCGCCTTTACTAAATTCCTGTTTCATAATAGCCTGAGTGGCTTCCTGTTCAGAATCAAAAACTCTGGCCGGCCCGCGATGGTAGCGCTTTCCATCGGCAACGGCACTGCTTTTTATGACCGCTCCGCGCGGAGCCAGATTTCCGTACAATACCGTTAACCCCCCGGTCCTGGAATGTGGCTGACTGAAAGGTCGGATAACGCGGCGGTCTTTTACTATCGCAGTTTTTATGGTCTCTTCGAGTCTATTCCCGGTTACAGTCATTTCGCCGGTATTTAACAAACCAGACAGCTCTTTCATCACTGCCGGAACTCCACCGGCCAGGTCAAGGTGTTCCAGCCAGCAATCGGCCGCCGGGCTGAATTTTGCCAGAGTCGGCGTTTTCAAACTGATTTGGTTAATCCGGCTTAATTCAAATCGAATCCCGGCTTCATGGGCGATGGCCGGTACATGTAAAACAATATTAGTACTGCAACCCAGAGCCATAGCCACTGTGAAGGCATTTTCAATGCTTTTATCAGTAACGATGTCTCTCGGACAAATGTTTTCGGCCACCAGTTTCATAATTTGTTGGCCGCAT
>DATIKD010000099.1:0-5560 GCA_035477965.1 Dehalococcoidales bacterium
CATCCGCTTCCTGCTTAGCTGCAAGCCGCGAAACCCGGCGAGAGCCTTTTACTTTCTTATGGGTACGCTCAGGTTTAAGTATTTACATGAATCAATAACCGGTGAACGCACAACCCTGTCATCACATCGGAGTTATAGCCCGTTTTGAAGACGGCATGTTTACATATTTTTTAAAGTTTGATGTAAACTTAACTTATGTGTTGTTTACAACACTCGTGACATAAAATCCACAAAATGATGACTTTATTATTCGACTGAATATGTTAATATCGTAGTTAAGTGCGAAAATTAAGTCCTGGAATGGAAGCAAGCAGGATTTCCGGCCTAAATGAGTAGATAGAAAAAGCCTAAATTGGACTTAAGAGAAGAAAAGACGCACGCTTAACGGTTTAAGGATAATTATGGGGACATCCCTCAAAGGCCCTGTTTCGAGGGGTGTCCCCAGAGAATCTGATGGATATGAAAATTGTACTTGGTCCTTAGCTGAATGTGAAGGAGGTTTGAATTATGTCTGGTGTGATTAGAAAAACTTTACCGGTTCTCATTCTGGTGGCCCTGCTAATGACGCTTATGGGTGCGGCCGTGCCGGCGCAGGCCTTTTCAACCTCGCCGATGGTGGCGGCGGGCGCCTATCATACCGTAGGACTAAAATCGGACGGCCGGGTAGTGGCGGTGGGTGATAACTCCGAAAACCAGTGCCGAGTTGACACCTGGAGCGATATTACTCAGGTGGCGGCCGGAACTTTTCATACTGTGGGTCTCAAGGCAGGCAAAGTGGTGACGGTAGGGTCCAACGTTTACGGCCAGAGAAATGTCAGTAATTGGTTAGGAATCATCCAGGTGGCGGCGGGAAGCTGGCATACCGTCGGGCTTAGGTGGGATGGAACGGTACGGGCGACGGGCTATAACGTCGATGGCGCTTGTGATGTGGGTGACTGGACTGATATCGTCCAGGTAGCGGCCGGCAACAATCATACTGTCGGCCTGAAGCAGGACGGTACCGTTGTGGCGGTGGGGAACAATGCTAAGAGCAGCAGCGGGGGCGGGAGCGGGGGCGAAGGCGAAGACGAAGACTTTAGCGCTCTATCGACGCCGGGATCAAATAATACCGGTCCCTGCGATGTAAGCGACTGGAACAATATCGTCCAGGTGGCAGCCGGCAGCAATCATACTCTTGGGATAAAGGATGACGGCAGCGTAGTGGCGGTGGGCTGGAACGACCAGGGCCAGTGTGAAGTAGGAGACTGGACCCAGATCCTCCAGGTGTCAGCCGGACAATATCATACCGTGGGTCTCAAAACAGGAGGCACAGTGGTGGCGGTAGGTGCCAACTTTGCCGGCGAATGTGAAGTAGGAGACTGGAGCAATATCTTCCATGTGGCGGCTGGACAATGGCATACCGTAGGTTTGAAGTCGGATGGGTCGTTGATAGCGGTGGGAGATAACTGGGACGGCCAATGCAATGTAGACGGCTGGAGCGAAATTATCCAGGTGGCCGCCGGAGACGAACATACCGTGGGTGTCCGGGCGGACGGCAGGGCAATGGCGGTAGGTTCGAACGACGACGGCCAGTGCGGAGTAGGCGCGTGGAAAGACATCCTTCAGGTGTCCGCCGGACTCTACCATACCGTCGGTCTAAAGCGGGACGGAACAGTAGTGGCGGTGGGAGAAAACGGGGACGGCCAGCGCAATGTGGGCGACTGGAAGGATATCATCCAGGTGGCGGCGGGAGGTTATCATACCGTGGGGCTAAAGTCGAGCGGCACTGTGGTAGCGGTGGGAGATAACTGGGACGGCCAATGCAATGTAGACGGCTGGAGCGAAATTATCCAGGTGGCGGCCGGAAAAGAACATACGGTTGGGCTTAAGTCGGACGGCACTGTGGTAGCGGTGGGGGACAACTGGGCCGGTCAGCGTAATGTAAGCTCCTGGAATGATATCGTACAGGTGGCAGCCGGAAAATACCACAGCATAGGACTTAAGCGGGACGGAACAGTAGTGGCGGTGGGAGAAAACGAGGACGGCCAGCGCAATGTGGGCGAATGGACCGATATTATCCAGGTATCAGCCGGTGGGAAACATACCGTAGGCCTCAAGTCGGACGGCACCGTAGTGGCGGTGGGTGATGACTGGTACGGACAGTGTGAAGTAGACGGCTGGACCAACATCATACAGGTAGCGGCCGGTGGTTATCATACTGTAGGTCTCAAATCGGACCGCACGCTGGTGGGGGCGGGAGATAACCGCGAATTTCAGCTTAAATTTGAACATTTGTTCCTGGGAGCAGTTAATGGAAACTACCCGGGCACCAACCTGTTGCTTTCCTTGCAGGGACCGGCCGCCCAATCCCGGGGAGGGCAATTAACCTATCGACTTTTTTATAGTAACACGGGCTCCGATCCAGCGCAAAATGTGCAGTTAACCTGTACCCTGCCCAACGGAGTGACGGTTGAATCTTATTCCGGGGGAGGCCAACAGAGCGGCAGGATAATTACCTGGACATTGGATTCTCTCAGCTCTATGGCAGGTGGCTCAAAATCAGTCACCGTTACGATAAACAATGATGTAGCAGCCGGGACCTTTCTGACCTGCAATGCCTTGATCACTACCAGCAGCCCGGAAACCTGGTTAACCGACAATGAATCTGAAGCATCTACCCAAGTGCTTGATTACAGCCTGCCGGAGGGCGTAGACGTTGCGGGTATTAATACAGTGATTAATGAAACTCCCTCAGTATATTTTGGCGCCCCGACTACTTTTAAATATACCAGTTGCCCTACAGCTACCGCTGTGGACATCCGGATAGCCATCGATGACGGAGGACCGGATATCACGGGCTCCATGAGCGGTGGGCCTCCGCAGTGGAATTATTCCATAACCTTCGAGCCACGCCATGGAAAAGCCACCGTAACCTATACCGTTCAGGGCTGTACCGTGACTCAGATTGATTTTTCGCTCTATATCGATCCTGCCGGTATTATATATGACATTGTGACCGGAGAACGTATCGCCGGTGCGATAGTGACATTGCAGCGGCCGGATGGACTGGGCGGTTGGGCAGATGTACCGGTGAACCTGTTTCCTATCATGCTGCCTAACGTTAATCCTCTGATCACCGGTGCCAGCGGCTGGTACCAGTGGGATACGCTGGCCGGTTCTTACCGCGTGCGCGTCCAGGCGGAAGGATACTATCCCGCCTACAGTTACATGGTTACCGTACCTCCGCCGGTCTTTGACCTGCATGTGGGGTTGACGCCTCTTCCGGTCGGAGCCGGACTCTGGTATCTGGATTCCAGCCTGGAATTGCAAAAGCGCGGCCAGCAGTATGATTACGTCACGCTTTTGTCCGGAGAGGAAGTCATCTGGCTCAGCACTGAGACAGCAGTGGGAGACGTCACCTTCGTCAATGGAATCTGGAAAGTTTACATGTTGACCAAAGACTGGAATGGCGAATGTCTGATACAAATAGGTGAATGGAACGGCCTTGATTTTATACCATTCCACGCAGTTCCGGTGCAGGGCATCCTAACGAACAACGTTATTGAGGCCCGCATAGCAGCGGGCGGGACAGTGCTAGACGGCAATCACCTGGCGCTGAAAATTATCCGGCAGAACGGCAGCCCCGAAGAAGCTGCCATCTTTACCAACGGCGAGTCCTATTTGATATCTCCGGAAGATAACCCCGGCAACCCCATTCCTGAACTGGCAGCCGGTATACTGCTGGGGTTGGGACTGGCTGGCCTGGGAGCCTTTCTGGTGCTTAAGAGAAGAAAAACCGCACGCTTAACGGTTTAAGGAAAATTTGGCGGATAAGACGGGAACACCCCTCAAAGGCCTGGCCTTTGAGGGGTGTTCCTATTGTGTTTAAGAATCCTCCCGTCTGAAAGACTTTTGAGCCGCAAGGCCGGTCATCTCAGCCACTGTTCCCCAGTTGAGTGCCAGAGTGGGGCAACTGCTAACACAAAATGGTCTTTGGCCCTTCTCCAGCCGGTCCAAACACATATCGCACTTTTGCATAGTCCCATCCTCAGCGTATTGAGGGATACCGAACGGGCAGGTCTCCAGGCAATGCCGGCAGCCGATGCACTTTTGTCTGTCTACTACCACGATGCCGTCGTATTCCCGCCGTTGTATGGCCTGAACGGGACAGGTTTCCGCACAAGGAGCTTTAGCACAATGCCGGCAGGCAGTGGATAGGAACTGGCGAGTGACAGATGGGAAGGTGCCGCGTGTAAATTCCAGGACCCGCCTGGGTTTGATTGTGCCGGGCGTAATTCCGTGCCACTGCAGACAGGCTATTTCACAGGCATAACACTTGAGGCATCTCTGGGAATTAAAATAAAAACTGTATTGCTGGCTCATATTGGTCCCTCTTCAAAACGGCTGATTCTGACCAGGCTCTGTTTGGGCATCTGGGAATAAAATTTGTCAAAGAAACGGTAGTCACTGTTATAAAGATTGTTTACCTCACTGCCGCCATCGAATTCGCTGTAGCCCGGCAGACCCAGTTCACGACAAGGCTGGCTCCAGCCCCGTTTAGTCATCAAAACATCCGGTGCGATGCCCTCAAAACAGGCGGCTCTAAATTTGCTCCAGCCGTGCGGTGATTCAACCCTGACCCAGTCCCCATCCTTTATCCCGTAGCGGCGGGCAGTAGCCGGATTGATTTTGAGCCAGGGATAAGGCTGAAGCTGGCGCAAATAAGGCAGATTGTGATAAAAACTGTGCTGGCTCAGGCGGTGGGCGTGAACGTCACTTATAATCAAAGGATATTTTTTCGCCAGCTCAGGTGTCCGGGCCAGCCCTTCCGGCGGGCCGCAATAGGTGGGGAGGTAGGGCAAACAGCCGCTGCCTTCATTATTTTCACGTCCGCCGATCACTTCGTTATAGCACTGTACTTTGGCGTGCGGCAGATCTTTAAATAGCTGGGCGTAGCGCCGATATTGGGGGGGTGGCGGAGCTTCTTTTCCAGGCACAAATATCCCGCGCGGGCTGTTCCTCAGTTCTTCCAGAGTGATACCTGAGGGAGCCAGTTGTTCCCTCAGACAGGTATCCATATTGCCGTTCCAGAAATCTGCTCCATAGCCCATTTTGACCGCTAAATCCAGGAAGAACTGCCAGTCGGAACGGGACTCACCTAACGGTTCAATAACCCGGTTATAAATTCCGATCCAACTGCCTTTCCGGCAGTGGCGCACTTCTAACTGGTGACTGTGCTCATAATCCGTGCAAGCCGGCAAAACGATGTCCGCATAATCCATGTGAGAAGCCCAGCAGGTGTCCATCACAAAGAAGAAATCCAGCTTTTTCAGGGCTTCGGCCACGCGGCGCGGGTTGCGGGTGGCGGTCAGCGGATTGGTACAGGAAGCCTGCACCACTCGCAGGGGATATGGTTTTTCCGTCAGGATACTCATCAGACCTTTATAATAGGCTGAAGTTGGCCCGTTCTCCCAGTTGCCCGGTTTCTGGTACCACAGGGGGGCTTCCGGAGCCACCAGTTTCTGCAAGCTGTCCGGCGGGGCTTTTTCCCCCAACGTGGAAATGCTGTTTAATTTTACCG
>DATIKD010000100.1:0-2708 GCA_035477965.1 Dehalococcoidales bacterium
AAAGGGAGAACCGCGGTTCTCCCTTTTTGTTTTTATATCAAAAACGGGTTTCTCACAGCGATCAGCCTGAGACTTAAACTGCGGGTTCGTGTTATAATTTTTACACCCTGTATTGATGGTGATTAAGGACTAAAACATGGCAGAGACCGATTGGTTAAAATTGTGGAGCGACCTGACTCAGGCCAATTTTCGGGCGGATGATACCAATTTGCCGCGGCGATATCAGGTGCATACCGAAAAGAAACAGGAAAGACCCGACCCTCTCCTGGACTATTTGTTGACTCTGGTTGATCCGGAGATGTCTGTTTTGGAGATTGGACCGGGCAACGGCCGCTGGACAATCCCACTGGCGCGAAAGGCCGCGCGGGTAACCGTGGTTGAGCCTTCAGCCGAAATGAGATCAATACTTCATGAGAAAGTGGTCTCGGCCGGTTTGGCAAACGTGTCTGTTCTTTCTGAAAAATGGGAAACAGTCAAATCTTCAGGGCATGATCTATGTGTCTGCGCGCACAGTATGTATAGAAGTCCTGATCTGGCTTTTTTTGTGAGAAAAATGGAAGCCCATGCCGGCCAATTATGCGCAATGTCAATCCGAATACCTCCGGCCGACGGAATAATGGCAGAATTATCCGGGAAAGTTCACGACCTGAGACAGGATAGCCCGGATGCTATCATTGCTTTCAATGCTCTCTACACCATGGGTATCAATGTCAATATTCGGGTTGAAGAAGGGATAGTTCATTGGGAAAACCGGAGCCTGGAAGAAGCCTTCGCCCGAGCTAAACGTCATTTACGATTAGAAAACTCTGTTCAGTATGATTCGTTAATCAAAACTACCCTGCAAAAGAGACTGGTTAATAATGAAGGTGTATTGCGATGGCCGGACGGGATGAGATCGGCCCTTTTATACTGGAATCCCCAATCGGTATCAGTTAAATAGTGTCGGGAGCCCGGGAATATATGGACCGAAGTGGTATCGAACGTAAACCAGTGATCGGAATAACCATGGGTGATCCGGCCGGAGTCGGTCCCGAAGTTATAGCTAAAGCTTTAAAAGACAAAGAATTAGCCTCAATTTGCATTCCGGTAGTGATAGGTGATGCCGGCGTGATGAACAGAGCGGCGAAACTGACGGGCAACCGGGCAGATTTGCATATTGTGGATGACAGACTTCAGGTTGAGGATAACGCGGCCGTCTTGAATCTTCTCGACCTTAATAACCTGTCCTCTTGTCACTTTGAAGACGGAAAAATAAGTGCCGTCTGCGGGAAAGCCAGTGTGGAATATATTTTGAAAGCCGCCCGGCTGGCTTTAAGGAAACAGATTGATTCCCTGGCTACGGCACCCATCCACAAGGAATCAACCCGCCTGGCCGGTTACGGCGAACTCGGCCACCTGGAAATACTGGCTCGTTATACCAACGTGGATGATTATGCCACCATGCTGGTGAGTGAAAACCTCAGGGTGATCCATTTGACTACCCACTATCCCCTGCGTGAGGCCGTAGAGAAAATCAAAAAGGAGCTGATAATAAAACGTTTGAAGCTGACTCAAAAGGCTTTTAGTCAATGGGGTTATGCGAAGCCGGTGATAGGTGTAGCGGCTCTAAATCCGCACGGTGGAGAAGGCGGCATATTGGGCGCTGAAGAGATAGAAGAAATAGTTCCGGCTATCGCCGCCGCCCGCGAAATGGGAATTGAAGCCAGGGGACCATACCCTGCCGATACTATTTTCAACCGGGCTTTGAAAGGCGAACTGGATGCTGTCCTGGCTCTTTATCATGACCAGGGACATATCCCCATCAAGGTCCACAATGTGGATAAAAGCTTCAGTATCGCCCTCGGGCTGCCGTTTATTCGTACCTCAGTTGATCACGGCACCGCTTTTGATATCGCCTGGAAAGGGTTAGCAAAGGCGGATAGCATGGTGGAAGCCATTAAGGCTGCAGTCCGGCTGGCAAACAATAAACTCTAAAAAGGACGGTTATGCCGAAAAAAAGGTGGAGGGAAGGAAAATTGCGCAGTGATTCTGTTAAAAAAGGTATAGAAAGAGCGCCCCAAAGAGCCGCTTTATTTGCGGTGGGTGTATCCGAAGAGGACCTGGATAAACCCTTTATCGGAGTTATTAACAGTATGAGCGGCATATTCCCCGGTCACTCCAATTTAAATACAATTTCTGAATGGGTCAAGGCCGGCATTCGCGAATCCGGAGGTGTGCCCTTTGAATTAAGCACCATCGCAATGGGTGAATGCATCAACGACGGACTGCCGGGTATGCGTTATAACCTGCCCAGCCGAGAATTGATTGCGGATTCAGTTGAGACTCTGGCTGAAGGCTACACTTTGGACGGCATCGTGTTGATTCCCAATTGTGATAAAATCGTGCCCGGGATGTTGATGGGAGCGGTACGGGTCAACATCCCGGCAATCGTGATAAGTGGGGGGCCAATGCTGGCGGGTAAACACATGGTTGACGGTCAGATCAAGATGCTGGATGTTTCCAAAGTGAATGAGGGGATGGGAAAAACTCTACGCGGGGAGATTTCTGAAGCTGAACTGGCAGAACTGGAAAGAGCCGCCTGTCCCACCTGCGGCAGTTGCTCCGGAATGTTCACAGCAAATTCCATGAATTGTCTGGCTGAAGTGCTGGGAATGGCTTTGCCGGGCAACGGGACGATTCCGGCCGTGGATGTCAGGCGTCTACACCTG
>DATIKD010000101.1:0-1644 GCA_035477965.1 Dehalococcoidales bacterium
ATCGAGGCTTCCAGGATGACAGGAAAGGGGCATTAGATAGCCAGGCACGGGGGCTTATCGCCCCGCCGCCGGATCCCTCAGCCTCGCCATTCGAGGCTTCCAGGATGACAATGAAAAAGAGACCGGATCCTTCAGCCTCGCCAATCGAGGCTTCCAGGATGACAACGAAAAAGGGACTTCGGCTGCCTGGCTGCGCTCCGGCATGACAGTAAGAACCTGCTCTGAGCTGTTTCGACCTTCTACTTTAATTCCTTAAAGGTCTCCGGCAAGGCTCGCAAAAGGTCTCATCGGGTAAGTTATTTTGGGTTGAAGAGCGGAAGCAGGAAGTATCCTGCCTCCGCTTAAAAGGCTCAATTTTTAGCGTAGCGGGCTTTCAGGCTGTCCAGCATTTGATCGAAGGAGGTGACAAAAGCTTGCAGGCCTTCTTTCATCAACTGGTCGGTAACTGCATTTATATCAATCCCGTATTTTTTCAGGGCTGCAATCTGGCGTTTAGCCAGGGGTATGTCATCTACCAGTGAAAGCCGGGCCTGGCCGTGATCGAGGAAGGCTTTGAGAGTGGGAGTAGGGAGGGTATTAATGGTGTCACGCCCGATAATTTCTTCGACGTAGAGTACATCCGAATAAGCCGGATTTTTTGTACCAGTGCTGCCCCACACCATTTTCTGAAGGCGAGCACCGCGCAGGGCCTGTTTTTTGAACCGCTGGCCGGAGAATATTTTGGCCATTCGGGTATAAACCAGTTTACAGCAGGCTACGGCAATTTTACCGCGCAGTTCCATGGCTCCGGGAGAACCGTTCTTCTCCAGGAGTTTGTCTACCGCAGTATCAATGCGGCTGACAAAATAGGATGCCACGGAGGCGACTCTGGCCGGGTCAGGATTCTTTTCCAATCCGGCAATATAGGCTTTGGCCACGGCTTCGTATTGTTCCAGTGAAAAAATTAGTGTGGCATTAACGTTGATGCCTTCGGCAGTGAGTGTTTCCAGAGCTTTCAAACCCTGTGCGGTGGCAGGGACTTTAATCATCAAGTTCGGACGCTTGACCAGTTTCCACAATCGCCGGGCTTCCCTGACAGTGGCAGAGGTTTTGTTCGAGAGATGGGGAGAGACTTCCAGGCTGACGAAACCATCCCTCCCATCGGTGATGTCGTAGACCGGCATCAGGATGTCTGCCGCCATTTGGATATCTTTCACTGCCAGCTTCTCATACAAGGCGGGTATTTCTATCTCCGGTTCGTTTTTTAGAATATTTTCAATTACACTATCATAATCACGGCTTTCCCCAATAGCTTTTTGAAAGATGCTGGGATTACTGGTCACGCCGGTCACACCCTGGTCCACCAGTTTCTGCAATCCGTCACCGGTTAACAAACTGCGGCTGATGAAATCCAGCCAGATAGATTGTCCCAGATTCTGCAAAGATTGAATACTATTCATCAGCTACCTCCAATGTAATAAAAATCATCTTTTACCAAAATGCTAAAATCCGGATATTTTATCGGACGAATTCCGGGAAAAATTGTTCTCTGGCCAAAGCGGCCGCTCCAATCACACCGGCTTTGTTGCCCAGGGCGGAGGTGACGATTCTTAAATTTTTCAGGGGGGTTTGCAGGGCGTTTTTTCGGACTCTATTTTCCACCAT
>DATIKD010000102.1:0-8523 GCA_035477965.1 Dehalococcoidales bacterium
CCCCTGTCCCCCAATCTTGGGGGAATTTTATAGCTGGGGCACATCCCCAGACCCTTGCCGGAAGGGGTTCCGGACTTCTTTCATCAGACGATAAAGAATATTTTGGACAGCAGTGACTTTTAATGTGAAAAATGTTAATGACAGGTTTAGTAGATCGCTGCTGTATCAGGTTTTCAGGTGTTTACTTAAAATGTTTAAACATACGATAACCACCTCAAGGCTTTAGCATAATACTTGCTAAAAAAGCCTCCAGAAAGTTTACTATTTCTTTTAAGTATAATAGACTTATTACAATGAAGCTAATATTCAGAGGGGAGGAGACAGATGGCCAACTACGAAATACGCATTGTTACGCCGGGACAGAAAGGCCAGCGTCCCAGCAATTACAGCACCTGGAAATGCCCCTACTGTAAAGGGTCGGGCCTTAACCCATATGGTAAAGTGCTAAATGAACGCTGCCCGGCCTGCCGCGGTTTGCAGGCATTTGAGGCTGAAGTGGCCGCCAGCGTGCTGACAACCTGTGGGCGCTGTGCCGGCAATGGACGCATAAACTTTAAGGGGGATTGGGCGGTTTGCAACAATTGCCGCGGCTCCGGTAAAGTTTAGGAACAGGGCATCGTTTTTTTACGGCAGATCTGTTGAACTGTTTGTGGTTCAGCCATAATCAAAAGCTCGATATGAAATATCGAGCTTTTGATTAACTTGACCAGTTAATCGGCCGGAAGTGGGGCAGTTTCTATCACCGGCTGTGGGGCCGGTTCGGGTTGTTTTTCTTCAGCCACAACATGTTTCAGGGCTTCCAGAGCTACTTCCAGTTGCTGATCGTCAGGTTCACGAGTGGATAGAGACTGAAGCCACAATCCGGGCTGCATAAGCACTTTCATCACCGGGTTATTGCAATGTCGAGAAGTGTAATAAATAAACTCATAGGCCAGGGCCGCAATCACCGGCAGAAGCAGTATGCGGGAAGCAATCAGCCATCCCAGGGATGGTTTGCCCACCAGTGAAAAAACCAGAATGGCGATTATCAGGACCGCAAACAAAAAGCTGGTGCCGCAGCGGGGATTGGCGGTGGAATAATTGCGCGCGTATTTGACTTCCAGTGGATCTCCGGCTTCAAAAGCGTTAATGGCTTTATGTTCTGCGCCGTGATAGCCGAACACGCGCTGGATGTCTTTCATCCTGGAGACCAGAACGAGATAGATTACAAACAGCAACACCCTGACCACACCTTCAACCAGGTTGAAGACAAAAACTGAAACATGAGCTTTGATTGGGTTAGCGATCAATAATGGCAGTAAAAAGAAGATGCCCACTGAAAAAGTCATAGCCGCAATGATGATGCCCCAGGTAGTCCAACCGGAAAGCTGGGTTTTTTCTTCCTCCAGAGCTACATTGGCGGAATACATCAAAGTTTGAATGCCCAGTGCCAGGGATTCAATCAGCGCCAGAATGCCGCGGATGATCGGCATTCTACGCCATTTCCCGGAGAACAGCGGGTGGAGGAGGTGTGTTTGAACGCCAATCTCACCGTTAGGCCGGCGTATGGCCACAGCCATAGCGCGTTTTCCGCGCATCATCACACCTTCTATGACCGCTTGCCCGCCAAAATATACTTTATTATCAGCCATATTCTTTAATTCTATCCAAAAACGTCAAGATTGTCATGTATGCTGACTATTATTTTTTCAGAAAGTCACAAAAACAAAAAAGGAGCGAGTATTCGAGCGCTCCTTTTTTGGTAAGTAGTAGTGGTGATTTATTTGGCCAGCTTGAAACGTTGATTGAATTTTTCCACTCTGCCGGCAGTATCGATCATTTTCCTCTCGCCGGTGAAGAAGGGATGACATTTGCTGCATAACTCGACCTTGAGACTCTTTTTGGTTGAGCCAATGGCGAAAATATTGCCGCAGGAGCAGACTACCTGGGCATCCGGAAAATATTTGGGATGAATTTTTTCTTTCATAGCTTTATTTTTCAGCGTAAACGCTGACCTTCTTTCTGTTTTTTCTGAAAGGTTCAAATTTTACTTTACCGTCGATCAGAGCATAAATGGTATAATCTTTGCCCAGACCAACATTGGTGCCGGGATGGATTTTAGTGCCATGCTGGCGGATTATAATAGTACCTGCCAGTATTTCTTCACCATCATATCTCTTGACACCCAGCCTTTGACCGGGACTATCCCTGCCATTGGTTGAACTGCCGCCGCCTTTTTTATGAGCCACTTGAATTCACCTCTCCTGTCTTAGTTTGCACCGGGCAAAACGATATTTTCGATAGCCAGACGAGTACTTTTGGCGCGATGGCCGGTTTTTCGGGGGCCACGGCCTTTGTTCTTATACCTGAGCACGATAATTTTCTTACCTTTGGTCAGACCTCTGGAAGTTGCCAGCACTTTAGCGCCTTCTATGGTCGGCGTACCGACGGTTACCTTATTATCGTCGGATATAAGGAGAACACTGTTAAGTTCAACTTTATCTCCCTCAGCCTTATCTAACAAATCAACATCGACCGTTTTGCCGGGAGCGACTTTGTATTGTTTTCCACCGGATTCAATTATAGCGTAAATGGTACACCTCCAATAACACAACAACCATCTATTCTAGCAGATTTTGGCCCTCAAATGCAATTCTGCTAAAAATGCTTGCTGTTGATATAAAAGCTCAAGGCAAAATCAACTGGGAGGAACTGTTTTTTCACACTCCCGAATATATAGAATAACATATTTGCGCCGATTCACAAAATTGAACTTAAAGCGGCTCTAAGCTATCCGGCCGGTTTTTCTTTAATCAGTAAAATCGGCAGGTTGCCTTCTCTTAAGACTTTTTCCGCAACGCTCCCGAAAGCCCAGCGCGCAATTGAAGAGCGCCCGCGGGTGGCCATCACCAGCATGTCAACTTTGCCTTTCTTCTCAATCTCCAGTATTTCAAATGCGGCATCGATTCCCAGG
The DNA here is from genome assembly GCA_035477965.1 of Dehalococcoidales bacterium. Classification (GTDB taxonomy): domain Bacteria; phylum Chloroflexota; class Dehalococcoidia; order Dehalococcoidales; family UBA3254; genus DATIKD01. Next base: position 2,954 of record DATIKD010000102.1, read on the forward strand.
ATGCTGCTATATTCCACCGGAATGCCCAGTTGACTGACTTCCGCCTTGGTCTTTTCCAGAAATTCGTTGACACCTTTTTCACTGGCTTTATCCACTTCTGACCAGTTGATGCCTATTCCGGCACCGGTGCTATCCAGAGACTGAGCGAAAGCTGTTTGCGCCATGCTGAAGAGGTGTATTCCGGCTTTCAGTTTCTGCGCCAGTTCGATCGCATAGGGCAGGGCGGTTTTGCTAACCTCTGAAATGTCCAGAGGAACCAGGATATTCTGGATGTTGGCACGGCGGACTTTCAGGTCTTTCTGCGAATTTATCCGGATTAACAGGGTAGGAATGCCGGAGCCGCGCACAATTTTATCCGCCACGTTGCCCATTGCCCAGGGTTTAAAACCGGAATTCCCGTGGGTGGTCAAAGCCACTAAATTGATTTTTTTCATTTTGATGAAATCAAAAATCGCCTTTACCGGATCACCCACCAGCACTTCAGCCTGGATTTTTTTCTCACTGGCTGCTGTTCGTCCGGCATTTATTTTTTGCAGCATTCTCTCCTGTATGCTATTCAGGTAAATCTGATGCATATGAGTATAGAATTGATGCTCGGGAGGGCAGATGTGAATCAGGTAAATTTCTGCCTCCAGTTGTTCGGCCAAATTGCGGGCATAGGGCAGCGCTGCCTCCGCCAGTTCTGAACCATCGAGAGGTAAAAGTATTCTTTCAAACATAGACCACCTCCTCGTAAAATATATTAGAAATATTTAAGAATATTTTCAATAGTTAATTTTTAAACAATAAAAATGGCCTGGTTAGTCGGGTGTTCCAGATTACTCCTTAACAGAATTTGGGTCTCCACTTTGCTCATAGTCGCAATCGGCGAGTCTGAGTTCCCTTTTTTTTATTATTTTCTCCCAGAGTTTGGTAAGCTGTTGTCTGAGTTCGTCCGGTGTTCCGTTATTCTGAATTATAATCAAGTTTTTATGCCCACTTTTTTCAGGTGGAGGCTGATTGGCCAACCGGGCCAGGGCTTCAGACCGGCTGAGTCCGCGTTTTTCTAACCGCCGCAGGGCAACACTGCGGGAGACTTTAATCACCCAGACCTGATCCACCCGTTCCTGCCAGGATGCCCCGGCTATTATGGCCATCTCAACAAAAACGGCTTTCCGGCCGGTGTCTTGATATTGCCGGATATGTGATTCCACCAGTTCATCCACTCGGGGATGAATGATGCGATTAAGCCTGGATAAATCTTCAGGGCGGCTAAATACCCGGGCAGCCAGTTTTTTTCGATCAATTCCAGAGTCGGGCACCACTATGTCCGTCCCGAAAGCTTCGATCACTTCAGCATAAGCCCGCGAGCCAGGAGCAATTACCTGCCGGGCGATTTCGTCCGAATCGATGACTGCCGCCCCCAATTCCCGCAGGATACCGGCGGCTGTGCTTTTGCCACTGCCGATCGTCCCGGTTAAAATAATGATTTCCATAGTATTCAGTCTAGTCTCAGCCCTGCTGGAGGTCAAGCCTGGCCTTAGTTTCACTGCCAAACCTTTTTGTTTTTGGCTCTTTAACTGGTAAAGGTTATTGGCGCATAATATAATTAAGAGAATCGTATAAGGTAAATGATATAAGGTAAATGAGATGTATCCGGCTGTCCTTGCCAAAAAAATGGCTGACTCAAGGGTCAGATGCAATATCTGCCGCTGGCGTTGTTTGATTGCCTCCGGAAAGCTGGGTGTTTGCCGGATGTATCGTAATGAAAGCGGCAACCTGTTCAATTTGAATTATGCGATGGTTTCATCAGCCGCTGTGGATCCGGTTGAGAAGAAACCGTTGTATCATTTTTACCCCGGCAGTCTGGTGTTTTCACTGGGCAGTTGGGGCTGTAACTTCCATTGCGCAGGTTGCCAAAACTGGCAAATTGCCTGTGCGGATATGGATAGCGGAGGCCGCGCTTCCCAACCCATTAGTCCTGCCCAGGCGGTCAAAACAGCAGTGGAAAACAACTGTCGGGGCATCGCCTGGACCTATAATGAACCAACTGTCTGGCTGGAGTATACCGTTGAGTCAGCCAGGCTGGCCAAAGAAAAAGGGCTTTATACGGTTTACGTTACTAATGGTTATATTACACCTGAAGCGTTAGACCTCCTGGGTCCCTTTTTGGACGCCTGGCGTGTGGATATCAAAGGCTTTAATTCTGCCACCTACCGGAAAATAGCCAAAATCAGGCATTGGGAAGGTATTCTTGAAACTGCCGAGCGGGCTAAAAACAAGTGGAATATGCATGTTGAAGTGGTAACCAACGTTACGCCTTCCGTTAATGATGATGACGAACAATTACGAGGTATTGCGAACTGGATAAAAACCCGGCTGGGAGAGTTGACTCCCTGGCATGTGACCCGCTTTTATCCCCAGTATCAGGCCGTTGAGTTACCGCCTACGCCGCTTAAGGCTCTGGAAAGAGCCTGGCAGATAGGCCAGGCCAGCGGACTAAAGTTCGTGTATACCGGCAACGTACCCGGCCATGACGGTGAAAATACGCACTGTTTCCGGTGCGGCAGGCTGGTAATTAAGAGGCTGGGTTATAACGCTCAGCTAACCGGTCTGAAGGGTGATAAATGCCGTGATTGCGGGGCAGAAATGAATATCAGGTTATAAAGAGTGAAAGTAATTGCGACCGGCTTTGACATAACTCAAATCCTCAGTGGTTAAGTTTTGCCGGAAGCCAATAATTAACGGATACTGCCGGATTTATCCGGCCCCGAACGGGCCAAAGGTCGAATGGAAATGGGGGTATGGAAATGATTAGAGAATCAGTGGTAGATGGACAATTTTATCCGGGATCAGCCGCTCAGTTAAAAACGATGCTGCGCTCTTTTATTGATGAAAAAGCCGGAAAAGAAGAGGCGATCGGGTTGGTGGCGCCGCATGCCGGCTATATTTATTCCGGAGCTGTAGTCGGGGCGGTGGTCTCAAAGGTGCAAATACCCGGAACGGTAATCTTGCTGGGGCCCAACCACACCGGACGCGGTGAAGCCTGCAGTATTATGACTTCCGGTAAATGGCAAACTCCGCTGGGCATGGTGCCGGTTGACTCTGAACTGGCCGGCCAGCTTTTAGCCGGTTCACGTTATCTGAAAGAAGATATCCTGGCCCATCAAATGGAACACTCAATAGAGGTACAACTGCCCTTCCTGCAGTATCTAAAGCCGGATGTCAAAATTATACCCATTATCCTGGCGGTACAAGACCCTGAGATCCTGATTACTCTGGGAAAAGAAATCGCCGAAGTATTAATGAAATCCAGCCAGCCAGCCTTGATTTTTGCCAGCAGTGATATGAACCATTATGAATCCCAAAAAACTACCCAGAAAAAGGACCAGCAGGCGGTTGAGGCCATGCTGGAAATGGACCCGCTTAAGCTTATTTCGAGAATTAACCAGCAGAAAATAACGATGTGCGGTTATGGACCGGCAGCCGTGATGTTAAGCGCTGCTAATACAATTGGCGGAGGCAGGGCCGAATTTGTTAAATACCAGACCAGCGGAGACGTTTCAGGAGATTATGGCGCAGTTGTGGGTTATGCCGGAATTATTGTCCGTAAACTTTCACCCCTGGTCAAGCTGGCCAAACAAGCCCTGGAAACCTATGTGAGGAACGGGCAGGTAATCAAGCCGGAAAAACTGACGCCAGAAATGGAACAAAAAGCGGGCGTTTTTGTGTGCATTAAAAAAGCCGGGAAACTGCGCGGCTGTATTGGCACGTTTGAACCGGCGCAGAAAAACATAGCCAAAGAAATTATCGCCAATGCTATCAGCACAGGAGTGGATGACTACCGTTTTGAGCCGGTTAAGTCCAGTGAATTGCCGGATCTTGAATACAGCGTGGATGTATTGACGCATCCCGAGCCGGTTAAAGATAAATCTGAACTGAATGCCAGAAAATATGGAGTGATAGTCCAGGCCGGCTACCGCCGCGGTCTGCTTCTGCCGGACCTGGAAGGCGTGGATACTCCCGAGCAGCAAATAGAAATCTGCCGCCAAAAAGGTGGAATAGGGGAAGAAGAACCGGTCAAATTGTTCCGGTTTGAAGTAAAGAGATTTAAATAGTCGGATAAACCCAGGCGACCGGACCGGTTCAAAAAGGCTGACATTACCCTGAGAGTTTTCATCGCCTGGTTTGCAGAAGCTGTGGATCTCATTTGATCCTTTACGCCAACCGCGCGGGAAGAGTAGAATATTTGTACTGATAGATAAGGTATTGGGCGGCAGACATGGATTTATTTGAACACCAGTCTCAGGAAAGAATACAAAAAGAAGCCCCTCTGGCTGCCCGCATGCGTCCGCGCAGTCTGGATGAATTTGTGGGACAGAGTCACATTATAGGCCCCGGTAAAGTACTGCGCAAGGCGATTGAATCCAACCAGTTGCCTTCCATCATTTTATGGGGTCCTCCGGGCAGCGGCAAGACTACCCTGGCTAACATCATCGCCAACACCACCAACGCCCATTTCAGCCCGGTCAGCGCGGTCAGTGCCGGGGTAGCTGACCTGCGTAAAATCATTGATGAAGCGCGGGGACGGCGCAAACTGTATCATCAAAAAACAATCCTGTTTATCGATGAAATCCACCGCTTTAATAAAGGCCAGCAGGATGCCATTCTGCCCTGCGTGGAAGACGGTACTGTCACACTGATCGGCGCCACTACGGAAAACCCATCATTTGAAGTAAATACGCCTCTTCTCTCTCGCAGCCGGGTCTTTGTACTCAATCCGCTCAGTGACAAAGAGATTGCGGAGATAATCAAGCGGGCCTGGCATGACCGGGAACGCGGGTTGGGAGAGATGAATATTGATCTGCCGGAATCGGCTCTTGAACACCTGACAGTCATGGCCGGCCACGATGCCCGCACGGCGCTGAATGCCTTTGAAATGGCGGCGCTGGTGACTCCGCCTGATGCCGGAGGCCGGCGCAGCATCACGCTCGAAACCGTTGAAGATGCCTTCCAGCACAGGGCATTGCAGTATGACCGGGCGGGTGAACAGCACTATGATCTGATATCAGCTTTACATAAATGTATGCGTGATTCCGATCCGGATGCCACGTTATACTGGTTGGGACGCATGATTGAGGCTGGCGAGGACCCCCTTTACATCGCTCGCCGCATTATCCGTTTCGCTACCGAGGATGTGGGTTTGGCCGATCCCCAGGCTCTGCTGGTGGCGATGGCCGCCCAGCAGGCAGTTCACTTTATCGGGCTGCCGGAGGGCAACCTGGCTTTGGCCGAAGCGGCTGTCTATATGGCTACCGCTCCCAAGAGCAATTCGCTTTATACCGGCTACTCCAGCGTTCAATATGAAATCCAGCATGGCTCCAATGATTCGGTCCCTCTGCATTTGCGCAATGCCGTTACCGGACTGATGAAAAATCTGGGCTACGGCAAGGGTTACCAGTATGCCCATCAACACCAGGACCATATAGTCGAACAGCAGCACCTGCCGGATTCCATGAAGGGAAAGCGCTTTTACCATCCCTCGCTTTCAGGTTATGAAAGGCAGATAACAGCCCGGCTTCAAGAATGGA
>DATIKD010000103.1:0-1541 GCA_035477965.1 Dehalococcoidales bacterium
AATGGCGAGGCTGAAGCATCCGGAGGGGGGTACAGACCCCTTTTTCCTTCAGCCAAAAATCATCTAACAACCAGAAGTGATATTTTAGAATGTATTCCAAATGAAAATATTTACCGGGTACCGGCGGGTTAGTCTGGATTGCTCTCCTTTCGTACATAGGTTATAATTACTCCGGATTTAGTTAATTAACTATTAAATGTTTTTGGATAATAAAGAAATCAATACAAAAAAGGAGAGAGTTTATGCCTGAGAAATCCAGCCAGGAGCTTTACCAGGAGCGTTTGAAAAGAGTTAACGATTGCCTGGCCATGAAAGTCCCGGATAGAGTTCCTCTCGAAATTGCTTTTGGTTATTTTCCGGCCAGATATTATCCCGGTATCACCTGTGAAACAGCCTATTATGATTATGAAAAATGGCTGGCGGCCTGTACCAAAACGGTGGTTGATTTTGGGGCTGACTGGAGCAGCGTGCAAAATTACTTTCCAGGGAGGGTACTGGAACTTATTGATCCCAAATCGTTAGCCTGGCCCGGACACGGCACCTCAGCCCTGCATTCCCATCAGGCGATTGAGGGCGAATTCATGAAGAGTGATGAATATCCCGCCTTTATGGGCGACCATACTGATTTTATGCTGCGCTCATATCTACCGCGTATCTCCGGAACCATGGCTCCCTTTGCCAGAATGCCATCAATTGCCAATACCATGGGTGGGTATATGGGAGCAATTTCACTGGCTACCGGATTCAGCGATCCGGACATAGCCAGGGCGATAGAGACTTTGCAGAAAGCCGGCAATATTTTACGTCAGGAAGGTCCTAAAATGGGCGGAATCAACCGCGAATTTGAAAAATTGGGCTTCCCCACGTTCGTTTCCGGCATGGCACTGGCGCCTTTTGATGCCATATCCGACAATTTAAGGGGCATGCGGGGAACTATGCTGGACATGTATCGCCAGGAAGATAAAATCCTGGAAGCCTGTGACAAAATTCTGAAAAGCACGTTAGCCAGGATTCCGGAAGCTGCTCCGGGTAAAATCAACGCGGTTGGAATTCCAACTCACCGCGGCTCTGAAGGTTTTATGTCGCTTAAACAATTCGCTAAATTATATTGGCCCGGCTTGAGAGGCCTGATCAAAGGTTTGATAGACAAAGGACAGATTCCTCTGGTGTTTTTTGAAGGTGATTATACCTCAAGGTTGGAGTATTTGCTGGAATGCCCCAAAGGTAAAGTATTTGCCCATATGGACACCACCGATATGTTTAAAGCCAAAGAGGTCCTGAACGGCCATATGTGCCTGTCCGGCAACGTGCCGTGTTCAATCCTGCAAACCGGTACGCCGGATGACGTTAAAGCCTGCGCCAAAAAACTGATCGATATCGTTGGCAAAGATGGGGCTTATATCATGTCAACCCGCAGCCCGGTAGATGATGCGCTGACAGAAAACCTGAAAGCTCTGATCGACTTTACCATTGAATATGGCAAATACCGGTAGGATTTGCTCTCAAACAGCCTCAAAAGGGAGAACCGCGGTTCTCCCTTT
>DATIKD010000104.1:0-4986 GCA_035477965.1 Dehalococcoidales bacterium
CTGACCAGATGCCCGTCAGTAGGACCACCGCCGCAAATCAGACGCTCGAACTCCATGGTAGTGATGACGTTTTCGAATTTACCGTAACCGTATTCGGTCAGTTTGACCGGATCATAAATACCCATGCCCGTGGCCACGATAATACTGCCTACCTTCAAGTTTTCAAAGGTATCCTGCGCAGTCAAATCAATACATTTCTTGTCACAGGCTTCAACACACTTCACACAGGCGACCGGGTTATTACCCAGGCATTGCTGCATATCAATCAGAAAAGCCGATGGAACTGCCTGCGGGAACGGAATATGGATACCTTTACGGGTAGCAAAACCCTGTTGAAACTCATCCGGCCTGGTTACCGGACAAACTTCCGCGCACTTGCCGCAGGCTGTGCATTCTTTTTCATTAACATAGCGCGCTTTGCGGCGCACTTTGACGAGAAAATTGCCCACATATCCGGACACTTGCTCAACGGTGCTGTATGCCAGCAGTTTAATCCGCGGATGGCGTCCTACATCCATCATTTTGGGACCCAGCACGCAGATTGAGCAGTCCATGGTGGGGAATGTTTTATCCAGAGCCGCCATTACTCCCCCGATGGAGGCCTGTTCTTCCACCAGATAGACCTGATGCCCTGCATCTGCCAGGTCCAGAGCGGCCTGTATCCCTGCAACTCCTCCGCCGATCACAAGAGCGGCATCCGTCACCGGTATTTCTATTTCTGTCTGAGGCTGTAACAAAGCTGCCCGGGCCGCAGAGATTTTTACAATATCCTTAGCCTTTTTAGTGGCCGCTTGACGGTCACGCAAATGCACCCAACTGCAATGCTCGCGCAGACTACCCATTTCCAGCAAATATGGATTTAGTCCGGCTTCGGCAATACAGGTCCGAAACGTGGATTCATGTAAACGCGGGGTACAGGAGGCCACCACTACCCGGTTAACATTATGCTCAAGTATGGTTTTCTTGACTTCTTGCTGTCCCGGGTCCGAACAGCTATACCGGTTCCTGACAGAAACCACCACATTGGGCAGTCCTTCAGCATATTTTCTGACTTCTTCTGTATCCACCGACCCGGCAATATTCAGGCCGCAGTCGCAGACAAACACCCCGATTCTGATTTCCTCATCAACCATTTAAACCCTCCTGGAAAGGGAGATACGGACTAATTTTTATATCTTCCGGAATTACTTCGTAAACTATTGGTGATCGGCGCTCAACAACTCTGCCAGGTCTTTAACTTCTATCTGGGAGACCGGATTTTCCAGTCCCTTTTGAGCACACTTGAAATGAATTTGACACTTGGGACAGGCCGTAACCAGCATCTCGGCAGCCGCTTCCGCCTGAGCCAGCCTTTTCCCTTGAATTTGCCGGTTCACAGAATTACAGGCCGCCCACGGACTTGCTCCGCAGCACAGAGCCCTTTCTCTGTTAGATTCCATTTCCAGCAGGTCCAGCCCATCCATACTTTTTAAAAGCTGGCGCGGTTCTTCATACAACCCGGCTCCTCTGCCCAGCGTGCAGGGATCATGGAAAGTCACTTTCTTCTTAAAACCGGACAGTTTTAGTTTTTTCTCCTGTGCCAGCGGAGCTAGCAGTTCCACCAGGTTGACTACCTGAATATCTTGATTTCCCAGCGCGGCCGGGTAATCTTTTTTCAAACAGACTAAACATTCCGGACAATAGGTGATAATACGTTTAACGCCCTGGCGCTTGAACTCTGATTGGTTGGCTTCAGCTAGCTTTCGGAACCCGGAGACATCGCCCTGTAATAACAAGTCCCTCCCACAGCATCGCTCATTTTCCATTAACCTGAAAGCAATTCCGCTCCGGTTCAAAAGGCGCAGCGCTCCGATTACTCCTCCCAGAGTGCGAACACCCAGGTCCTGGAAAAGTACATCAAAATACGGCGCACAGCCCACAAAAAAGATAGTCTCAGAGTCCGGCACTAATTTTACGTCGACCGGCAGCCAGTCCAACCTTTTTTGAGTAGTCCTTCCGGCCGCCATCATGTGCATCATCGATTGCAGGGCTCCGCCGTGACTGCACTGCACTTTTACACCCTGGCTGGCAGCTTCAGCCCGCACTGCAGTCATAAATTCCGGGAATTTGACACTATAGTTGCAAAATTGCTGACAGGCCAGGCAATTCAAACAGGACCAGATTAGTTCATCCTGCGGATTTGTATTGTTGCTGTTTACCGTCTTCTGTATCATACGGCGGGGATTAAAATCAGAATTATAGCTGTTCACCGGGCAAAATGTGGTACACTTTCCACAGTCCAGGCATAACCTGATTTTGGTTTCCTTGATTACATTGCTCAGATGATGTGAGTCCATCTTATTCCTTTATCGGCTAATCGTTTTCCCAGTTAGCTGAACTAGCTGTTTACCAGAGTCTGAACCCTGTTATTAAATTTGAGCAGGACTTCAGTCAATCCGGCCTGATCAACTTTATCCATCCGGTGCAGACCTAACTGGTCCTTGTTCAAGCCTAATAATGACATTATGTCATGTACCTTGCGGACACTCATATCCACCGTATTTTGATCACTGCCGTAATGACAATTATGATTTGAACAGCCTATCAGTATCACCCCTCCGGCCCCTTTTTCAAAAGCTTTCAGCATAATACCCGGCTGAACCCTGGATAGACAACTGACTCGCACAATCCTGACGGAAGACGGAAGAGTCAGGCCTTTTTGAGCAGCCGATTCCAGACCGAGATATCCCTCCCAGTTGCAAACAAACGCCACCACTTTCGATGATACCTTCATTGTGTTTTACTCTCATTCAGTATGGTTTCCAGGGCTACTTCCAGGTCTTCTTCAGATTGGGCCGGCTGTTTAATCGCTCCGGTTGGGCACACGGCGGTACAGGTGCCGCATCCCAGGCACAAAGCCGGCGAGACATCGGCGTAAATGACCCCCGCCGCGGCAAGCTTTAACTCTATCAGCGAACAGATTTGAGAACAATCTCCACACCCGCGGCACAACGAACGGTTAATAACCACTGCGCTTCCCCGGGGTCTGATGGATTGGTGATAAATATATCCGGAAGCCTGCGCCGCCGCCGCTTCTCCGGCCGTAATAATTTCATCACAGTTTCTGTCAAGAGAAGGCTGAATTATCGTAATCCCGGCCGTTTCCCGTATGGTAAAAGGATATAAGTCTAAATCGATATGGGTTTCCGACCCTCCATTAACCTGCAGCCGTTTTAACACTCTTGACAGCAAATTGCTCTCATTTAACCACTTTATATCCTCCGCAGATAAATCAGTCAGATCCAGGATAATCTCACCGCAAATGACTTTTTTAGCTGACGGTTTGAATCGGATTTCAGCTTCATACTGCCCCGGCGTGCCGTTGATGGTCAAACCATCCGGCCAGGGTAACATATCCACATTCAAGCGGGCGATTTCTTTCAGTAAATCGTCAGCCGCCGTTCGAAAATCGGCAGATAACCCCTTTATTGTTCTGGCTTCCAGACCAGAAAGCAGAGTAACGGCGTACCCTTGCTGCGCCAATCTTACCGCCGCGCTCCATCCTGAAAGACTGCGGCTGATAACTAATACTCGCGCTTCAACCCCCGTTTTCCCGAAACCGTTCGTTTTAACACCGGCTGCTCTTTTTACTCCGGCCGTAATGGCTTCAAGTGCCACCTGGGTAGCTTCGGCAGGATTGTCACGGTATAACCAGGCAGCCATTTCTCGGATATTTACAAACTCAACCGGTTTTTCAGCAGGCAATTTATTTTTCAAATTCTCCTGGCACATTATGCGCCGGTCACTACAACTGAAACAGACCTGTTCCCAGTTACAGCACCGGCAGGACGCCAGCACCACTCTACCCGCGCCGGCGGCATCAGAAATCTTCTTTATCTCTTCGGCGCCTTCCGTGGTGCAGGACTGCATTATTTTGTGGACAGCGCTGACACCTTCAAGCCCGAGAAGGTTGTTTTCCAATCCGGCAAAATCCAGAACTGCGCTGGTGTTGCCGCCGCAGGAACACAGAAACACAGCCGCTCCGGTTTTAACTCCGGACTCCTGCACTGCTGTTTGTGGCTGAACCGCCGGTATTCTTTCTGCGGATATCAATCCGGATTCCAGGGCCGCCTTCAAAGCCATCGCCGCCCCTTTGTGGATATCAGCTTTCCAGTCAGTTGAGACCGGAGTTTCCAATCTGTTCTGCTTATGGCGGGCAGTTACCATCAATTCTTCTTCCAAATTCAAAAAACTGATTAATGCCGCCGATTCGATCTGTTGTTCTGAACAGCAATCCTGGAGATTGACCGCATTAACTTCACAGGCTTTTTCACATTCCTGGCATTCGCAGCAGCCGGCACAATCCAGGCAGCGTAGACTCTCTTTTTCCGCTATTTCCGGTGTTAGTCCCAGGTTGGTCTCCAGGGAGCCTTCTTTTCGTCTTGACAAATTCAATGCCGGCATTTTGGCCCGCTGATAGGGAGCCGCCTTTCTCTGTTCAATATCTACACTGACTGGCTTTGGTAGTTCAAGTGAACGCCCTTCTTTGAGGGGGATCCCTTGCAAATAACGATGAATCGACTCTGCCGCTCGCAATCCCGCCGCCATGGCGCTGACCACATCTTTGGATCCGGTCACCCCGTCACCCCCGGCAAAAATTCCGGGTAGATTGGTCTCCAGAGTCAATGCATCAACTTCTATTGTCGAATTCCGGGCAATATTCAAGCCTTTAATATTCAAAACCGATGAATCCGGTTTCTGCCCGATCGCAATGATAACCCGCTCCGCGGGTAGTATGAATTCCGATCCGGCAATTTGTTCCATGCTGATGCTGCCGTCATCTTCAAATTTGACATTACGGACATTGATAACGCGCAGACCGCTCACTTTCCCGTTAACGCTCAGTATTTCCAGGGCTGAACAATTATAATCGATGGGAATGCCTTCTCTTTTAGCTTCTTCCACTTCTTCCGGTACCGCAGTCATTTCCTCAGTAAGACACAGAAT
>DATIKD010000105.1:0-7703 GCA_035477965.1 Dehalococcoidales bacterium
TGATCATTAATTTCTCCTTAAAGTGAGGGAGGGCTTTTTAGTTCCCTCCCTCATAGACTTGATGGATTCAGGTTAGACTAGGCAGGCGCGCAGTTGGCAATGACACCGCAAGCGCCGGGCAGGTAGATTTTGAGCGCTCCGATGCAGGTTACACCGACCGGGGTTTTGCGAGCAGTGCGGGCGAAGATTTCGCCGTAATATTCCTGCTGTAATTCGACCTCGAAATTGTTCGGGGTCTCAGAGTTCGGATAAGGTACAGTTTCACCCAGCAACAATATTTTGCCGGGAGGGCAGTGAACACTGACCAGGACCTTGATCCACTGGCTGGTGTAGGGATTCCAGTAGGCATTGACAGCGCTGCCAGCTCCAAACTCGTTTTTACCGTCCGGGGTAACGGTGATACGCACCGCATTAGCCGTAGAGCTGCCGATTGACAGTTTCTTGATGCTGCGGGCTTCCTGGGCGTTAACCACCAGCAGGGTCGGTGATACGCGGTAGTTGTTCCAGATCGACTGCAGAGCCGTCTCAATTTCAACCACACCGCCAGCTCCATCGGTTGTGAGAGCTGCGCCGGCAGCAGAGGCATAATATGCGCCGGTAGCACCACCGAGTGTCAATTGTTCCAGTATGCCGGAATAGCCACGGGTATCAGCGGATTGATCAGCAGTGTTTGAAACATTGCCGGAAGTTTTGTTGATCAGGGCGACGTATCTATTTGTGGTCACAGTGGCCAGGTAGAACGGCGTGCCGGTCGCGTTGGTGGAGATGAACACGTTATACGCGAACGCACCGGGAACATCCGTCCAGGTCAGCAGCAATGAGTTATGAGTACCGCCGGGGGTCTGATTGGCCAGCGCTTTGGCAATGGTTTCATCTGCGCTGTCAGCGGTACCGCGGCCGTTCGCGCCATTCAGGTATCCGTGCAGGGTCAGAGCGGATACAGCCACATCGTAGGCGGTAGCAGACACCAGAGCGCCGCCTGTGGTTGTAGCACCGGCAGCGGTGATAGTGGCCGCGGCCATGGCAGTGTTCAGAGTGGTTTGATTGCCGCCCAGGATGTAGCGATCTTCCTGTATCATCAGATTCTGGAGGGTAATCAGCATGCCGAGCTGGGGCACATCGACAAACCTGCGGCCGAAGAATTTGGCCTCATCGGTGTAGTCGTTGTACATGTTCAGCGTTTTATATGTCGCTGATTTCTCCGCATCGGTCATGTTGAGCGCGGTGTTAACTGCACCCTCGGCGACACCGGCTTTGATTTTACCGGGATTGATGGCAGTGATCACTTTCCAACGAGCGGCAGTTCCACCCGTGGGATTTACTACTCGCGGGATACGTCGTCTTAAGGCATCCTCGATAAAATAGAGCGATTTGGCAGGCGCTTCCAACGGATAGCCATACTGGAAGTTTGAGATTGTGATGCCTTTAATGGCTTCAGAGGTGGGAGTGCGGGATCCGGGTTTAATCCCGGTCGCCAGTGCGATGGTTTCCTCGGTAGTTAAACCGAGTCCGTTTTTCATATCAGTAGTCATGAAATTCTCCTATTTATTATTTACTTATCTGGATGATTGCGGGCCATTGGCTACAACCTCATTCATGGCGAGCTGTGCCAATTCCCAACCGAGAGCAGATTTCAGAGACTGATTCTCTGTGGTTTCCATGATGGCCTTAATAGCTGTCGATCGATCCTGTTTGGTTTCGTTTCCCATTTTGGGGTTATCCAGCGACTTAGTGGCACGCCGGGCAGGACCATTATTGGCCGGTTCTGATTCCAATGTTGCTATCCGTTCTTTAAGCGATTTGGTCGCTTCTTCAACGGCAGCCTGGATTTTGGTCTCAATTCCGTCCAGCAAGGACTTGACAGCGGTTTTCTCTTCTTCAGGTGGGTTGTCAGGGATTTCGTCTACCTCCGCTTTCTGAGGTGGTTCCTGATCTACGCCGGGTTGACTGGGAGCGGCAGCAGTGGCATCCTCTACAGGAGCTGCTGCACCGGGCTGGCTTTGCGCAACAATACTCTGTGCGCTCTCAATCAGAGCGTTTAGGGCTGCGATAACGGGACCGGGTAGTTCCACCGCTTTCCCACAGTGTGCACATTTGACTGATTTTACCGGGCACTCTGGGGGAGCTTTCTTCTGTTCACCAGCTGCATGTCCGTTACTCTCCGCACTGACAGCGGGATCGGGTTTGATTTCGGGACTTCCCTCAGATTTGACCATTTTTGATTCGTTGATCGCTTCTTTCTGATCCATATTTGGCACATCCTTATCTTTAATTTCACTTAACAATGCCTTGAAACTACAGACCGCCAGGGGATTAGCGGGGGCAAAAGTAAGACTTTCTTCAATCAATGGCCATTTCACAATATAACCATTCGGTAGCTTTTTGATGTTGTCAGGGTCGGCGCCGGAAGAGAATAATAGTTTGCCCGCCTTGACCAGCCGCTTGATCGACTCATAATATTTATTGGCTTTGTCGAGCTGAATTCGCATCCACTTACCCTCAGGCGTGTCCTGGATGTCGATCACTTCCCCGATGGGCAGGTCTTTAATGGTTTCATCCAGACCATGGTGGTAGAGGGCCTTGATTGGTTTGGTGATAGATGCGCCATCAAAATAAGCGGATTTGAAATTGGTTTTCGCATTAAAAAACTCCCCTGTCAAATCTTTACCTGAATCAGTCATGTCGCTCCGTACCGGCCCGCCGTACGGTATCCCCAGTCCCTCGATTATTCCCAGCTCTTCGTCATAAAATTTAACTGCATAACTCATACGCTCAACCTCTAAAATATTTCTCGCAAAATAATGCGCTATGTCGATGTCACTACATGATGTCTCTGCATTTCACGGAGATAAGCCCGCCCTTTAGCGGAGAGGATGAAACCAGCTCCACCGCACCGGCAGTGATATTCAGCGCCGTTTCCATTTTTACGGACTCGCTTCATCTGAGCCTGGCATTTCTGGCAGGTTTGATACTTCGGATAGTTGCTGATATTTACTATCAAACTTTTACCATCTTCGGCAGTGTTGATCCGCCGCGTGCATTTATCTGTCTGGCTCTGCTGATTCTGGCCTGCGCTAGTCCAGCAACATTCAGGTCTCGATATACATCCTGAGCGGTTCCCGGCCTGTAACCGGCGATCGGCGCCACGATGGCCTCGTTCGGTGTACCAATGTCAAAGTGTGCTGGGCACCTGCAGCCGGGGTGTACCTTAGCAGCCAAATCGTAGGCTTCGCGCGCATCAAACCAGCGTCCGGTCAGGTACAAACAGGTATCACAGACTCTGTTATCCTTAGCGTTATACCAGATAATGCCAATATCGTCAGCCGGGATGTTCTCCTCATGGCTGATTTCGCGTCTAGTCTCATTGACTCCGGCAGCCATACCAGCAGCCAGCGCCGGATAAAGCACCCAGGACCATGCTGAGAGTCGTTTTGTTAGCCCGTTCAGTAGGTCTGACAGTTCCTCACCCTGAGATACCCGCTCCTCAATTCTGGCAAAGGATCTGGCCAGCTCCTCGGAATGGCGATGCAGTAATAGTTCAACATTCACCTGGTCATTCATTCCCCACGGCCGGATGATGTTGTATTGTTTTTGTACCTTTGAGCGGCCCAGGGTGTAGGCCAGAGGTAGGTAGATTCCAGCGGCTAATTGCATCTGTTTTGCTAATTCTGCCATTTGTGGATTCATTATGGCTCCAAATTTTGGGTAATAAAAAACCCTCCGTTTTTACTCGAAGGGTTTGGGTTTAAATTGTCTGAGCAGTCTATTTCACTTGCGATGTCTTGGCCTGTCGTTGTTTTTCCCGGGCCATTAGTTCTTGAAAGTGTTTATGATCGGCTTTCCTGCTTTGCCGCAGTGATTCTATCTCTTGCTGAGTCAAGGGACCTGGCTGCCAAGAGTGTTCTGGCTTCTGATTCGGTAAGGGCTTGATGGTTGCCACCATAAAGGTTATTCTCCTTTAGGAACTTTCTCAATTCAATTATACCATGTTTCTGCTCCAGTGCAAGCCTGGTTTGATCTGAAAGAGCAATATTAGTGCTGAATTGTGCTGCTCCGGCAGTCATCATGTGTACCACCTTGCCGCCCTTGCTTTCTATATAATAGCGCAACTCACTAAGGGTTCCTCCGCCGGTAACTACATCGTCTACCAGAATATATTCCTGACCTTTTTTAACCTGGCCATCAAACTTGGGACGAAAAGCCAACCTGTATATAGCATCCGAACCGGTACGCCCCACTTTTTCTGATTGGACAATCTCCGTATCCGCTTCAAGCCCAGCAACATCGGCGACATAATCAGCAAGTACTTCAGGTATCTTATTTCTTCCGCTTCTTTCCTCAGCATGAACCGGAACCACTGCCGCTCCTGGATATCTTTGTCCCAATTCCTTAATCTTGCGCTGCTGCTCTTTTCCGCCCAATAAGTCTCTAGTCAACTCAAAAGCTGCATCAACATCCCCACCTTTAGCCGCGGCATAAGTGGGGTGATTCTTCATATTGCTTATGGTAGTCAGTGAAGTTACGTTAGGAAAGTCTTTTGGCCACGCATTGACAGTCGTAGTTTGTTCAGTCTGGCCGGATTCCTTACCGTCCGTGTCACCACTATCTTCTCCACTCGTAAACTGCCCGCCGTTTGATTGCCCGGCACCAACGCGGGGATGGTCTGATTCGTTAAACTCCGTTTTAAACCAATTACCAAGAGATTTGATTGACTGGTTTAATTTTTCGAGTTCGAGTGTATTCAAGCCTAAATCTCTTGCAGTTTATTCTTAGTGGCCTCTAATATCTTCCTCAGTTCAGCCTGGTACTCTGCTTCTAGTTGTTTGGCCGTCTGATCAACGGGTGGAGTCCGAGGTTTGCGTCCCAGGTTGTTGCGGGCATCCTCAAAGACAGCCTTCACCGCCTCCGGTGTCGCCGCTGTATCCAGTTTTAACAGGATGCTTGAGGAAAGGCCAGGAGGAACAGCCTTAGCCTCAAACATCCTCGGGCTTTTCTTACCCAGACGGTTGATAGCGAACTTCTGCCAGTCGTCAAGTTCTGACTTGATGGAGCGAATCGAGAGTTCATAAGGGTTTTCATCTATATCATCATCACCAGGGTAGTTTTCTATGCCGGCAGGCGTTGCCGGCATTTGCGCCTGAGCCTTGCCGGAAATGATGTCCTCCAACAATTGCCCGCCAATCATGGGCTTCGATCCAATCCCATGCGCATACGGCTGTTTGCCCTGTTTTTCCCTGACCTCATCGAGCGTGCGAGCTCCCATCGCTACCATCATATTATCTATGTTAGCCTCCTGAGGGCCATAATTCTGCCCGGGCGTCCAGATGAACTGCAAATGCGGCATTCCCAAACAATCCGCCGTGATATCGTCAAACCAGTGTTTCAAAAACTGCATCATCGGAACTAGCCCTTCATCAGAACTAGCTTCCTCCATCGTCACAGCGGTGGCACGGTTATTTGATCTAACATACGGCGTAGGGGATACTCCGAACCTCGCGCAATAGATTCTGGCCAGCCACTCATCAAACAGTGCATCGAATGTCAGTTGCTGCAGTTGCGACGGATTGCCGGCTCCGCCAGGTATGAATATCGCACCACTGCGGGCATCCAGGTTCCCCTTCAGGTACAAATCAAATTTCTCCTGGAAACTCTCAATATTGTCAGGAGTCCACGATTCCGGAGCAGGGATTAGAGCCTGTGGAATGTTGCCACTTCTGAAAAATTCCAAAAATGAATGAGTTCGTCTCAGCATTATATTAATTGCCATAATGATTGATTCAACATGCGAAAATCCGTACACACCGTCCGAGGCCAGATTATATGGCCTGTAGTACATTTCGTTAAAGTTAGTGTATACCTCCGTGGTATTCTCAGTAATGAGTTCTGGCCGGGAAACGATGTACGGGTTAACGCCTGTGATAGGCCTGATATACCCGGTTCTAGGCATGCCCTTGATTATCTGCTCGTAGGCCAGCTGGGGAGGACTGGGAACGCGGCCCGCGTCATTTACCAGGACTTTAATTGTTGCGCCGTCTATGATTTGGAGAGAACGGAAACGTCCCAGCCGGTCACGTTCCTTAAACAACGTCGGCGCATCAATAACAAAAATATCCTCCAACAACATCCCGAGCCACTGATCAAATGTATATTCCAAATCGGGTTTATCCCAAAACTTATGAGCGGCAGCAATATCAGATGTAAAGTCGCTGCCGTTGTTGAATTCGGGTTTAACTGTGATGTCCCATTCGAGGCCTTTTATCTCGTCTTTGCGCTTTTCAATGATGGTCCGAAGCACACCATCTATGCGGGATAGAGTACGCATCTGATTGTACGTAACATTGCGAGACTCTTCGGATCGGGGAGCCCAGTTAGTATTGCGGCTGACGTTGTAATCCTCACGCCTGGGCGGCTCAGTGGGAGCTGCCGGGCGCATCGGTTCGCCAGGTCCGAAACTAACAGTCGAGGGCTTCCAAATCGCCTCTAGCGATTTTGTAAAAATATTGGCCATTATTTAACCTCGTCTTTTGGCGGCTTGACCTGCAATGTTGAAAATGCGCACAGGCACAGGCCAGCACAGATATATGCGGCGGGAGGGTAGATCAGCCAAATACCAGAGACTATCAGCAGAACTCCAGGCACTGCAAATACAGGTCTTATTTTGATTATTCTCATGACCACTTCCTTGACAGCGTTTACCCGCCCTCACCTATCACTGCTCGCCACGACTATTGTCCTACGATCTTGATATAAACGCTGCCTGCCAGACTGGGTGCATTAGCGGTTAGTATTTGTCCTGTAATATAGTCCACCGCCTGCCAGCTGGCCCCGTTGTCAGTGCTTCTGGACCGGCTGATTTCACCATTGCTCTTGATCCACACCAGGCTTACTTCAGCGCCCAGGGAGCAGATGGCGCAGGCCGTCACGTTAAATTGAGTGTTGTGGTAGCTCCAGGCGCTGTAATCGGAGGCGCTCCCCGGATTGGTCACCCGCTGCCGGTATAGTTTACGGTTGTCACTTGGGGCTGTCACCCTGGCCCGTATTAAAGACCCGTCACCGGCTATGGTCACCCCGTGGGGTCCGTCCGTTTCGCTGCCGCTATACAGCCGTTCCCAGGCCAGATTGACCGCCCCCAGCGGGTTGTTCCGTATCTCCACCTTGACCGCCGGCTGGCCGGACCCGGCCCTCTGAGCGGCCAGCAGAGTTGTTGTCAGTGCGCGCATCCCTCTATCCCCCCCCGTTCTTCAGCTCGTCCCGGCCGCCCTGGGCCCCGCCGTCAGGAGAGCAGGCGGCTCAATGCCCAGGGCTCCCTCGAGGCTCGCCTCTCAGTCTACTGTTTACTGTCTACTGTTACTTCATGCTGATTTTGGCCGCTGCCTCACAGGCCGCCCGGTCAAAGCCCTTGATTTCCTTTCCCGCCACCAGTTCCCATGTCATAGCCCCCTTCCCGTCCGGCCAGGTCAGGCTCACCTGGCTGCCCGTGACGCTGATATTGCCCTGCAATTCAGGCGGTATGCTCTGCATCAATTCCTCAATCTTCATTATCCGCTCCTTGCCATCACCCACAAATTAGACAAAAAACACAGTCCCGTGGTCGTAGTCAGCCTGGCACAGCTAACGATCGGCGCCTCGGGACTGTTAATCCTCAGGGCGGAAGAGCAGTAAGCCCAGCTATCACCCCCCGAAAGCGTCCCACTGATTTGTGT
>DATIKD010000106.1:0-4055 GCA_035477965.1 Dehalococcoidales bacterium
CCTGGAAAACCTGGACGCAGCTGTGGGTGCGGCAGTGGCCGGAATCTGCGCCTTTTTCAAGTCCCAGCGTCAAGCCTTTGATACTGAACTGTTTAGTGCGAGTCTCCTCAATAGGGAAGCTGAATACAGCCGGATACCTGATGATGTCTCGATTTTCCATCGTCCGGGAGGGTTTCTGGACAATTTTGTCAGGGAAGAACAGAAATTGTTACAAAGATATCCACTCAAATGAAAGGAGTATGAAAATGAAAAATGTGAGAATCGGTTTTGTCCCTGCCCATCGCGAACCTTTCGATGAAGACTGGGCTCAGCAGATGCGCGGGCGCTGTCTGGAAGCATTTGCCGGGATTCCGGGTCTGGAAATCGTTGTTCCGGATACTGGTCTGATAGCTGGCGGGCTGGTCAGAAATGATGCCGATGCCGAAAAAACTATTGGTTTATTCCGGGAAAAAGGAATAGATGGGCTTATGATCGGAACCATGACCTTTGGCGATGAAGTAGCGGCACTAACGGTAGCAGAAGTTTTTCGCGACCTGCCGATACTTCTTTTTGGTACCAAAGAGGATGCCTTCACCATACAAGGCAGCCGCAAGTCGGATTCTTTCTGCGGGACGCTTTCAGTATCATCCGGTCTGTACCGCCGCAAGATATCATTTGTTTTTGGGGGAATTGTTTTTCCTGAAGAAACCGGCTTTATTATTAACATCACAAATTTTATCAGTGTTTGCTCGGTTATCCGGGGATTTGTCGGCGCAAAGATCGGTTTGGTCGGCCCCCGGCCGGAACGTTTTGAGACCTGCATCTTCAATGAAGATGCTCTCATCCGGAAATTCCAACAACGAGTGGTTCAGACCTCCTTGCCTGACATATTTGCTCGGGCAGACAATTCAGCAGAGTTAAAATCGGAGTCGTCGCGGATCCTGAAGCAAATGCAGAAGCAGGCTGATCTATCGGCCGTAGATATATCTACAAAGAAAAAGCTGATCGGTCTAGAATACGCTTTAACCCAATTTGCGGAAGAAAAGCAGCTTTCTGCCCTGGGCATACAATGCTGGACGGCCATGCAGTCGGTCTACGGTATTTCCCCCTGTTATGTGATGGGAAGATTAACTGACAGGGGAATCATGACATCCTGTGAGGTGGATATTTACGGCGCTTTAACCATGTTGATGCAGTACCTGGCGTCAGGTAGTACCACTCCTCCGCATTTTATCGATTGGACCATCCGGCATCAAGAAAAAGGCAATGTCTTTTTGGCCTGGCATTGTGGCAACGCCCCGCCCTCACTCGCCTGTAATAATCCTGGAATTAGGATCAAATATCACAGTATCCTGGGAAAAAGCCTGGGGATTGAGCGTTCTGTAGGAACCGGGGAATTTCAGCTCAAGTCTGGCGCCGTAACGATGTGCCGTTTAATCGAACGCGACGGGTTATTCAAGATGTTGATTTCGAAGGGTGATATCATACCCTCCAACCAGGACCTGCGCGGCTCCTGGAGCTGGGTACAGGTCCCCGACCTCGATAAGCTTTATAATACACTGGTTATGGAAGGATTTACTCACCACGCCAGCCTTGTCCATGGTGATTACCAGCAGGTTATTCATGATGCCTGCAATTTTTTGGGTATCGAAACCCGAACGGTTTAAAGAAGCTAAGTAATATTTTGAAGGAGATCATATGATAAGATTTGGCGTTGATACAATGATCTGGACTGAAGCATTTTCTCTTAAGGATCTGCCATTGATCGAAAAGGCTAAGACGTTGGGCTTTTCTGTATTGGATATCAATACCTCGTATCCTGAAAAATTTCCAACTCAATCAGTTAGAAAGGAAGTTAAACGGGTAGGCATCGATGTGGTCATGACGATCGGTCTGCCGCGCGACTGCAACTTGATCGATTCCGATCCAAAGGTGAGAAAAAACGGTGAAGAAAAGCTAAAAGCGATGATAGATGTGAGCAATGAGATCGGCGCTGAAGTCCTGGGCGGTGTGATCTATGCCGCATGGGGTTATATCAGCGGCAGACCCCGCACTGAGGATGAGTGGAAATGGTCGATTGCTTCGATGCAAAAGGTCGCTGCCTATGCTAAAAGCCAGAGCAACCTGGTTCTGGCGATTGAACCGGTTAACCGCTTTGAGACTCACTTTATTAACATCGCCGAGGATGCGGTTAAATACTGCCGTGAAGTCGGCACCGGTAACATAAAAGTGCACCTGGATACTTTCCACATGATTCGTGAAGAGACCAGTTTTACCAAAGCCGTCGAGACTTGCGGTAAAGAATACCTGGGTTATGTGCATACCTGCGAGAATAACCGCGGTATCCCGGGAACCGGGCTGGTACCCTGGAAGGAGTTTTTTAAAGCCTTGAAAAAGATCGGTTACGAGGGGCCGACCGCTATTGAGTCTTTCGACCCGGGATTTGAAGAGATCAATCGACTCTGTGCTATCTGGCGAAAATTCGCCGATACCGGAGAGGAATTGGCGGTTGAAGGATTAAAAAACCTTAAGAAGATCGAATTGTCTATCCGTTGAGATGGGCAGGTGTTTGATAAACTGAAAAAGAGGTAAAAATGATTAAACTATCTGAAACCATGAAAGCCCTCGTAGCTTATTCTCCAGACAAATATGTGCTCGAAATAGCCTGGCCTCGACCCAAAGCCGGCCCGGGTGAAATAGTGATTAAGGTGGAAGCCTGCGGAGTCTGTGCCGGTGATTTCAAAGCCAGGCATGGTGCCGAACGTTTTTGGAAAAATTTTGTGGTTCCACCCTTTATTCCAGGCCATGAATTTGTCGGCCGCATTGTCGAATTAGGCCAGGGTGTCACTGGTTTCAACGTTGGCGACAGGGTAGTATCCGAACAAATAGTTCCTTGTGGTAAATGTCTTTTCTGTCAGACCGGCAAATACTGGATGTGTGAGGTCCACGACATTTATGGCTTCCGACCTCATGTTAACGGTGGCATGGCCGAATATATGCGTCTGCCAGCCAATGCCCGCACCTATAAAATTCCCCAGGATATGCCAATTGCAGAGGCGGTTCTGGTCGAGCCCTACTCCTGTTCCAAGCACGCGGTAGACCGCGCCCAGATCGGACTGGAAGATGTAGTCGTGATTTCCGGTTGCGGAACGCTGGGTTTAGGTATGGTGGGAATCGCCAGGTTAAAAAATCCGAAATTGTTGATTGCGCTGGATATAAAAGATGATCGCTTGAAAATCGCCCGGGAGTTCGGAGCTGATCTGCTCTGGAATCCGAATAAACTCAATGTGGTTGAGGAAATTAAGAAGGTGACCGGCGGATACGGCTGCGACATCTACATTGAAGCCACCGGGCATACCTCGAGCGTTGTCCAGGGGATGGAAATGATCCGCAAACTGGGGCGTTTTATCGAATTCAGCGTATTCTCCCAGCCAACTCTACTGGACTGGTCAATAATCGGCGATCAGAAGGAACTGGATGTCCTGGGTGCTCATCTCAGCCCATATTGTTTCCCCACAGTCATCGATTGGATTCATCAGGGCAAGATCGGCACCACCGGTGTGGCTGAGACATTCTTACCTCTGGAAGAATGGGAAAAAGCTTTCAATCTGGTGGGTTCCGGTGATGCAGGTATTTTAAAGGTAGTAATCAAACCTTGAGCGCCTTCACGACAGAAAATTTGAAGGTTTCATCAGACATGCTATTGGCTAAATGGAAGTCGGAAGCCAAAAGTTAGCCTCAATAAATGTCAATAATTCAGTCCATGTTGAGACACCTATCCGGTAAGTGAGAGCCACCTTATCGGTCAAACTGAGCCGGTGTCTCGGATGGTGAGCCAACTTGGAATTGTTTCCCTAAAACTGTTGGAAAAGGCCGCAGCAACGGCCTTTTCCAACAGTTTTAGGTCTTTGGCTAATTTATTCCGCTTAATAATACACAAATTTAACTTGTGGCTGACAGACTAACATCGTGGCTCTCTTTTATTAAAATGGTGGCTCAACTTATATTAACTCGATGGCTCCGCCAGAGTGAAATATCCATTTAACCCGGAAAACTATTTACTTTGATTTTTATGT
>DATIKD010000107.1:0-3629 GCA_035477965.1 Dehalococcoidales bacterium
TAGCCGGTATTCTGGGACTGGTTCTGGCCATTACCGGAATCTTGCTGGACCGCTGGATACTGAGTCTGCTGGGAGTCTCCCCCGCTGTGCTGGAGATTGGCTCGGTTTATATGCGCATCAACTTCATCGGCATGATCGCCATGTCTCTGCGCTTTACCACAGATGGTATTATGCAGGCCTCCGGAGATACCCTCAATCCGATGAAACTGGCGGTTATTTTCAGGCTGACTCATGTTTTGCTTAGTCCTTTTTTAATTTTTGGCTGGGGATTTTTCCCGGAAATGGGAGCGGTCGGGGCGGCAATTACCGGTGTGTTTTCTCAATCTCTGGGAACCATTTTGGGTCTGGCCATCCTGACGAGCGGGAGATCCAGATTGCAGATTTCCTTCAAAGGGTTCCGATTTGATCCGGGAATTATCTGGCGTTTGATAAAAATTGGTGTTCCGGCTTCGGTTATGGGTATTCAAATGCAGTTCGGCCAATTGATAATGACCACCATGATAGTCCAGTTTGGGACTGCCGCCGTAGCTGCGCATGCGCTCTGCCAGAGGATTGATATGGCTCTGGCCATGCCGTTAATGGGTATCGGAGCCAGCGCCGGTGTGCTGGTAGGGCAAAATCTGGGAGCCAGAAAGCCGGAGAGGGCGGAAAAGAGCGGCTGGATTGCCCTGGCGCTTTCGGAGAGTATTCTCCTGGTTTTCGGGTTGTTAATCTTGATTTTCCCGGTGGCAGTGGTGCATATTTTCAGCACCGATCCCGCTCTGGATGTGATAGCGGACACTTATGTGCGTATTGCCGCTATCGGTTACATTGTGATGGCTTTCAGCATGGTGTTGCAGAACTGTATTTCGGGGGCAGGGGATACCGTTCCGCCGATGCTTATCGGTCTGGTGGTGGTCTGGGCGATTCAGATTCCATTGGGTTGGTTTCTGACACAAACCGAACTGGGGGTTTTCGGAGTCCGCTGGGCAGTAGTGGCCGGCGCCTTTATTAATATGATTGCTTATACAGTTTATTTTAAGTCAGGGCGCTGGAAAACCAAACGCATCTGGTAGCACTGCTGTCCAAACTATGCGCAGTATGATTGACAACTTTGTTAAAATCTTCCATCCCGGTTGTTAAAGGTTAATCTAAAAAGTTTGTACCCCTCCTTCGGATGCTTCGGCCTCGCCTCTCGAGGCCTCTAACATGACAAACGGCTGGCCGCCCCTCATCCAGATCCTTCAGCCTCGTCATTAGAGGCTTCCAGGATGACAACGAAAAAGGGGTCGGATGCTTCGGCCTCGCCTCTCGAGGCCTCCGGCATAACACCTTGTATCAGATAAACCTTTCAAAGCGCTCTTTTTTGGCTTTGCAAATCGGGCAGATTTCGGGCGGCCCGGCGCGGGCACAAAGGTAGCCGCACACTTTACAGCGCCAGACAGGATAGGGCAACCCGGTCAGGCTGGCAGTAATTTCCGGTTCTTTTTTCGCCCGGCGTTGTTCCTCCGGCGGCCTTCTTTCAGGAATGGAGCCAGCGGACTGTTTACCGGAAGCGACCGCTTCCGAAACATAAAGACCTCAGTAACAGCTTCCGAATTCTAATACGTCCGCATCCCGGTAGTCACATGGGCAGACCATATCCTGGTCTTCCTCAAGGCTTCCGGAAGCCAGCCGGCAGGGGCAGTTGCCGTAGCCGTAACGCTTTTGATTAACCAGAATACCCTTTACCAGTTCTCTGGCAAATGGCACATCCGGGTTTATATAGTAACCACCTGCCGCAGCATCCTTTTTCAGGGATTGGTAGGCAGATTCAATTTGAGAGGCGGAAATTTCACTCTCACCGTTCATAGGCCTAAAGCGCTCCGGATTTCCTGTTCGCGGAATCCGATAATGCATTTGGTATCATCCAGTACCAGGACGGGAAAAGAAGCGCTGGGGTTCCATTTCCTGACTATGGCCATCGCCTCACTGCGGTCAGCCCCACTCAGGAGATCAACATCCACAAAAAAGTAATCTACACCGGCGGAATCCAGCAGGGCTTTGGTTTTTTTACACCACGGGCAGGTGCTTAAAGCAAATAGTTTCAGGTCAACCCCTTTTTTACCCCCGACATGATTCAGTTTCATTCACTGCCTCCAGAATAGTAGGATTTCCGGGAATCAGACAAACATATCCAACTTCCACTTATTTTACATTATACATTTTATATCCAATAATGCAGTATTAATTGTCCGAACAATATTTTCACTCCTGGAAAGGAAAAATGCAGCCGGATCAAATGGACCTTGGAACCGGCTGCACAGCAGACTACCGCAAACTACTGCCACTGAGAAATTAACCCAGGTGTTCGGAACAGATGTCTTAACCGCCCCGGATGCTCTACTGATAGAAAGCGATGGATAAAATCGGGCCGGTTTGGGAACTCATGACCGGAGTATAGGGGGTCAAATACACTTCCGCGCACTGGTAGCGAGAAGTCAACGTATCCCGGATTTTTTGGCCCATGGCCAGGTCATCAGAGTAATGCACAAACAAGTGCAGGGGTTTAGCGGCATCAATAAAACTCCCGCCTATTTCCAGCATTTTGCTGATGGCTTTTTCCATTCCTCTTTCCTTACTCAGATTCTCTACCAGCCCGGAGCCTGTGGTAATACCTAAAACGGGCTTTATTTTCAACCAGTCACCCACAATCGCCGATTTGGGCGCCCTGCCGCTGCGGACCACGTATTTAAGCGTACTCATGGTAGCCACCATTTTGACTTTGGCTACTATTTCCTCGGCCCTCCTGACTACCTCAGACAGGTCTTTTCCGGCCTTGGCCGCCCGGGCGGCTTCCAGAGCCACAAAGCCCTCGGCTCCGGTAGCGGTTTTACTGTCCACTACTTCTATTTTAAGCCCGGGTTTTATTTTCATAACTTCTGCGGCTGCCTGAACTGCCGCTTTATGAGTTGCGGAAAGCAGATTGGACACTGTGATGCAGACAATATTCTGTGCACTTCCGGCAAGCTCGGTAAAGACAGATGAATAATCCGCCGGGTTAATAGCCATGGTTGTCACAGGTGTTTTGGCAGCATAAAAGAGTTCCCAGAATTTTTCAATACTGAGTTCGGAATCGCGGTAAACCTTGCGGTCGATCACCAATCCCACTGGAATGACACGGATACCATATTCTTTAATTAGTTCAGGCGGCAGACAACTGATAGTATCGGTTACAATGGCGATTTTTGACATGGCTAACTCCTTTTCCTAAATTCCGGTCGACCAGTATATTTCCCATAATATGCCTAGAGTAACTAGGTATGTTTGCAATATACTGAAATGGCCAGGTCTTGTCAAGAGTTTTCAATGCAAGCAGTTTAGCTATTGGCCAAAGCCAGATGGATTGTGTGGTTTTAAAGCTCTGATGCAATATCAAGGGCGGTCTATTTTTTGCTTTGGAAGGATGGGGTTGATATAATTTAGACAGTTTTCTCAAGTACACTTTCAGGATGTGAACAGATATGAGCCATACAGAAAATAAGGCGGGTAACGACCAAAAACTGGAAATCACCAGACATTCACTCAGTCATATTATGGCCGAAGCGGTGCTAACCCTTTTCCCGGAGGTTAAATTTGGTATCGGGCCGGCCATTGAAAATGGCTTTTAC
>DATIKD010000108.1:0-5152 GCA_035477965.1 Dehalococcoidales bacterium
ATTGGCTTCGAGGGTTTTCAAAACGTCTACCGGCTGCATTGACATCGGCGTTCTCCTGCTAAACATCTTTTTTATCAGGGAGCTGTTCGGTTTTCCTTGCTCTTTAAAAAACCCGAAATTGTTTTAAATCTTCCGGACTTATAACTGAAACCAATCTCACCGGATAAACTGCCCGCCCGTTATAAAATCGGGGAGCCAGCCGGTTATTCCCCGCAGTTTGCCGCAGCTGCATCCACGGCGAATGGCTTTATTTTACCATAGCTGCAAAATTCATTCTATCAACCGGTTGTCAATTAACCGGGTCTTGCCGAATCTGACCGCCAGCGATATCACCATGGGTGCGCGCGCAGTGGGTAATTCCTGTAAGGTCAGGGCGTCGGCCAAACTGATATATTCAATCCTGGCCAGGGGTTTTTGTTTAATCAGTGTCTCCATAGCCTGCCGGATTTCTCCGGTATCAGTAATGCTCTGGTCTAACATTTTCTGTGCCAGTTCCAGCGCCTGATTAAGCACCGGAGCCTGCGAGCGTTCTTCTGCCGAAAGATAGACATTGCGGCTGCTCATCGCCAGGCCGTCAGGTTCTCGGATGGTGGGGCTGATGATAACTTCCACGTTCAAGTTGAGGTCTTTGGCCATCTTTTTGATGACCACGCATTGTTGCGCATCTTTTTGACCGAAGTATGCCCGGTTAGGTTCAACCATATTGAATAACTTGGCAACTACCGTAGCCACACCCCTGAAATGGCCGGGTCGTACGGCGCCTTCCAGTACGGCCGTTACTCCCTGGACTTCCACCCAGGTATTAAACCCTGCAGGATAAACCTCGCCGGGGGTGGGCAGGAATACGAAATCGGTCCCCGCCTTTTCCAACATGGCAAAATCGCGGGGATAATCCCTTGGATAACGGTCGAAGTCTTCAGAAGGGCCGAATTGAGTGGGGTTGACAAAAATGCTGGCCCCGTTGAAGGTGTTTTCTTTTTTGGAACGGGTAATGAGAGAAATATGCCCGGCATGCAGGTAGCCCATGGTGGGCACAAATCCCACCGTTCCGTTCAGGCTGCGGCGGTATCGTTTCATATCATCCAGTGTTTCAATGATTCTCATTTTGACCACCCTCCCAGGATTTTCTAACGCTGGTTCAAATTCAACTCCTGTTATTTAGTATAATAATCCGTACTGGGTACGCTTGTAAAAAAGTAAAAAAAAGGGGAGGCAGTGCCTCCCCCGGTATTGGATTTCAGGTCTTATTTTAGATCAGACAGGACGGATTCATCCATGGTAAAACTATTGGCTTCAGTGGGAAAGACACCGGTTTTAACATCCTGGTTGTATTCCCGCACCGCTTTTTGAGTAAACTCTGCCAGTTTGACATATTGTTTGGCGTGTTTGGGCACAAAACCGGAGGTCAGCCCCAACACATCATGCACCACCTGGACCTGGCCGTCGCAGTCCGGACCGGCTCCGATACCAATCGTGGGAATAGTTATTTTACGGGTAATCAGGGCGGACAGCGGCGTGGGAACGGTTTCAATAACTACGGCAAAGGCGCCTGCCTGCTCCAGCGCTACGGCGTCATCCAGTAATTTTTTGGCAGCTTCCGGAGTCTTACCCTGAATCCTCATTCCCCCCAGTTGATTAATGGATTGAGGCGTCAGGCCGATGTGTCCCATTACCGGGATTCCGCAATTCACAATTCTCCTGACGGTATCCGCCACTGTCACTCCGCCTTCCAGCTTCACGGCCTGGGCTCCGCCTTCCTGCATGAAGCGGGCGGCATTGCGCAGGGCTTCTTCCGCACTGATGGTATAAGTCATAAAAGGCATATCGCCCACCACCAGCGCATTCCTGACGGCCCGGGTGACCGCTTTGGTGTGATGCAGCATCTCTTCCAGGGTGACGGAAACCGTAGTCTCATAGCCCAGGACTACATTTCCCAGACTATCTCCTACCAGGATTAGGGGTAAACCTGCCTCATCGATAATTTTGGCGGTCAGATAGTCATAAGCCGTCAGCATGGCGAACTTTTCGCCTTTTTGTTTCATCTCCTTGAATTGGCCGATTCTCACGCGCATTTTACTTCCCTCTTAAAATATTGAGGGCTTCATCCATCACGCCTTTGGTATGCGTTATCCTGTTGTTGGCATCCACATACACCAGGCGGGGATGAAAGTCCTTGCACTCACTTTCTTCAAGTTCGCGGTAAGTCAAAATAATGACAATATCGTCCCTGGCTACCAGTCTGGCCGCCGCTCCGTTCAGGCAAATTTCACCGCTGTCAGGTTGGCCTTCAATAGCATAGGTCAGAAAGCGGGCACCGTTGTTGATGTCCAGGACATGCACCTGCTCGAAAGGCAGAATATCGGCTGCTTCCATCAGCTTCTTATCGATGGTTATACTGCCTTCATAAGCGATGTTCCCGTCTGTAACTCTGGCGCGATGAATTTTGCTTTTTAACATTGTGCGCATTTGTCTTCCCTCTCCGTACAAGTTTTTAAAGTATTTTCAAATATATCCAGGAGTTCTCTGGCTTTGATCTCATTGATTTTACCTTTAGCCAGCGCCACCGGAACTGTTTGCAGTCCCATTTCGCAATAAGCCGGAAGGATGGCCGGCGCAGTTTCTTTCAAAGTATTCAGATGAATTTGGACCGTACCGCTGTCGCCCCGCGCAATGGGACCGGTCAGGGCTTTGGGTACACCCAGATTTTCCAGATTATTAAGCGTGCCTTTTAAAAGCGGCAGCAGGGCCTGCACCGCCTGTTCGCGCGGGATGCCGAAACTGCCCCATAAATCGGTAGACAGTTTGACCAGAGTCACCAGGTAGTTGGAGGTCATTACTGCGGCGGTGTGATAGGCGGCTTTATCTCCGGCGCCCAGTTCAATGTACCGCCCTTCCAGTGCTCCCGCCATATTTTTCAGAACGTTCAGCAATTCTCCCTGACCTTCCAGGGCGAAAGTGGAACCCGGCAGGTTTTCAATCGCCTTTTGAATACTGGCGAAGGTCTGCAAAGGATGAAAAGAGCCGGTTACCGCCCCACTGGCGCGGGCCGGTTCCAGAACATCCAGAGAATCGGCGCCGCTGCAATGCACCACAAATTGGCCGCGGTTCCAGCGCACTTGATTAACAACCACTGGTATGGCGTCATCCGGAGTTGTGATGAAAACCAGGTCAGAGTTATCTGCCGCACCCTGCAAAGATTCGTAAACATTTACCCCGCCAACCAGACTGGACAGGCGCTGAGAGGAAGAAAGAGAGCGGCTGGCGACGGATGTGACGTTATATCCGGCACGGCTTAATCTGACCGCCAGGGAAGTCCCCACTGTTCCTGCTCCGATAAAACCCAGCTTTAACATTTTCCCATCACCCCTTGCCTGCAAGGCAAAAAAAAACCTTCTCCGGAAACCGAAGAAGGCAAAGTTCTCTAACTGTCTTTTGCCGTCTCGGTCGTCTCCGATCCAAGCGACTGCTGGGATACCTCAGCCTGCTTGCGCTCACCGCCCCGAAATCTCGGAGTCGATTGCCCACCAATCTCAGGCTTCAATTTCATTCTAATTCTGCCCGAAAAGTTTGTCAATGAGCCCATAAGATAATTATATTCGAGCATATTTTTAGCCTCAGCATCTGCACTGAGGCAACCGCGAAACTGTCATGCTGGAGCGTTGCGAAGCATCCGGAGGCGGGGAGAGTTAGCTTCAATTTTTAATAATACGTGCGTTTCGCGGGAAGTTAGCACCTGACAACTTTTGGCCTTTCCTGTATAACGTTTGGAAAAGCTGGATTGCCATGTTGCCTATTTCCACTAACTTCGAATTATTACGCCAAGGCCTCTTTTTGCCATTTTTGACAGAGCAAGGACCACAGGTATCAATCAGATGATGAACGGCCTGCCTTATTGAAAATTATTTCGTGAAAAATGTAAAATTACGTTATGGGCAAGATTCAACCTTTGGGAATCAGTGATTTTTACTTGCTACCGATCAGAATCGATTGGTATACCAACCATAAGCAACCACAGCGATTTTGTTGCCGTGGTTGCTGTAATAACACCAACTCGCGAGCTGGCGCACCTATCCTGGGCGCGAAAATAAAAGAACTCATAAAGGCAGACATCTGGGTGAACCCTGTTAACGTCTTGACCAATGAGCAAATAAGAGCGGCGGCCAAACAATGACAACGGGCAAAATAACGCTTGAGATTCCAGAGAAGATTAACCCCAATGATTTGTATTGAGTTAGTGGAAACCAAATTCGCATCAAATGCGAAAAACTTAGGCCCTTGGGTGCCTTTTGAAATTCAGCCAGCAATCTATTTTATCGATATTACCGGAAAATTCGACTTTAAATAGGTAGTTATTGATTAGGGGGTAATAATATGACGACAGAGTATCCAAAAACTACAGGACCTTATTTCAGTGCAGCTTTGATATGTGAGAAGGTACTTACTGAGGTTGATGGTTCCAAGTCAGCAATCCGTATTATCGATAGATTGAACAGGCAAATTCACGGGCAGATGGAGATGCAACCTTTTGAATATCCTCTCACCATCCTCATAAGGTTCAAATCAGGCTCGGCTCGTGGAACTATGACACTTCAAATTCAAGTGGCTAAACCTTCTTTCGAAAGTACTCCGCCTATTCAGATCCCCGTTCTTTTTGAAGGTGATGAGGACAGAGGAGTTGATGTTGTTTTGAATCTAAATATGAAATTCGAACACACAGGGATTTATTGGTTTGAGGTACGCCTTGATAACATTTTTGTTACTAAGATCCCCTTAAGAATCGTATACATGCCGCTGATTATGCAACCACAAGCTGGCGGCGGTAGTCAGTAACAATTGGGGGAAGAACAGGGGGATAATCGACATCTCTATTGGAAGAACTGGTAGAGATTTTTGAAGATTCTATGGAAACACCAGGTATTAGTATCGTTAAGACAGGAGACAACAAACCTTTTAGATATTCTTCCAGCTCTATGGTTGTCCTGAAACCATCACTAATTTCACATAATAACAACTGAATTCCAGAAAGAACACATTGTTCTCCGGTAAGTGAATCGGGATCTTGTCGGAGTTCGAAAAGGCGTTCGTCGATAAAATTAGAAAATTGAGTCAAGCTAATTTTCCCAACTATATATTTTTTAACGATATCCAAATA
>DATIKD010000109.1:0-11937 GCA_035477965.1 Dehalococcoidales bacterium
CGAGGCTGAAGGATCTGGATGAGGGGAGGCCAGCCCCAAAGAATAACTTCTTACAACCAGAATGGCAATTTTTTACAAAGTTTACAATCATTCTGCGCATAATTTGGACAGCAGTGGGACTATTTATATATTAACATCAACTCCAGAGGTCATAAATCAGAAAAAAATACCATCTCAGTATGACCAAAGTAGTGTGGCTGTCAGCCCGCAGGAGAGAAGAATTAAGGTTAATTGAGTCTGGAAGCCCGGTTTAGAAGCTGGCGGGAGCAGATGGGAGTCGAACCCACCGAAGACACGCAGTGCCCCCCGAACGGGTTTGAAGCCCGCGAAGCCCACCGGGACCTATCTGCCCCCATTTCTTCCCCAAGCATAGCCTATCCCCAGCGGCAAAGCAAACCAGGCGGCCTTTTTTCGTCGATTTTACAGCTATTACAGCCCGAAATCAGGGTTATTCACAAATTACGGGTCAAATTAATCCCTGAACCTATTGACATCCAGCTTGAAAAGGTATATCGTTCGTATTCAAAAGGAGGTGCAGTATGGAAGCTTATTGCGTTAAATGCCGAGCCAAGAAAGAGATGAAGGGAGCTAAAGCCATAGTGATGAAGAACAAGAGGCCCGCCACCTCCGGATCATGCCCGACCTGCGGGACCAAGATGTTCAAGATTGGTAAAGCCAAATAACCAGAATTAGCCTTAATTGAAAGACTGAGGGGACTATCCGTTCTCCTCAAAAGAAACAGGCTTTCAGGTCCTGAAATCCTTTTTTGCCCGGTTTGTGAAAAACCAGGGAATACTGGATGGTGATTTTCGTTTTACCTGTTTTTAGCCTGGAAAAACTTTGGCGTAAAACGTCCTTGCTTCTCCGGCAAGGACGTTTTGCTTTATGTTACACTCGTTCAGAGTAGCCGGCGGAGGTGCCTTAAATTCCCCTTTGGGGTGTTCTTGTGCTAAAATGGAGGCATAAATCTACCGGCTTTTTTCCTGTAAACACCTGGTTCAAAATGGCTGGACCAATGTCCTTAAAGCGCGGAAGAATGTCTGGGTATGTTTATTAAGTTAAGTATTTACAGGTGAGAACTGAAAATGGGTAAGACACTGGCAGAAAAAATCCTGACCTTGAAATCCGGCACTGACGCCAGGACGGGAGATATCGTGATCTCTAAGGTTGACCTGGTATTTGTCCAGGATACCACCGGCCCGCTGACTGTGCGCCAGTTTATGGAAAGCGGGATAAAAAGTCCGGCCCAGCCGGGCAAAACCATCCTGTTTATTGACCACGCCGCGCCCAGTCCGCAATCCGCCCTTTCCAACGATCATGCCTTTTTACGGCAGTTTGCGGAGAAGAGCGGAGTCAAGTTGTCTGATGCGGGAGAAGGCGTCTGTCACCAGATTGTGGCGGAAAGTTATGCCAAACCGGGTGATGTAATTGTGGGGGCAGACTCTCATACTGTCACGGCGGGAGGACTGGGAGCCTTTGCCACCGGCATGGGGTCATCGGATGTGGCCATTGCCATGGCACTGGGAAAAACCTGGTTCCGTGTTCCGGATGCGGTCAAGGTTGATATCCGGGGTAAATTTCATCGAGGTGTTTCTTCGAAGGACTTGATACTGCACCTGATCGGTAAAATTGGGGCGGATGGCGCCACCTATCAATCGCTGGAATTTAGTGGTCCGGCAGTGGCCGGCATGTCCATGTCCGAAAGGTTGGTGGTATCCAACATGGCGGTGGAAGCCGGCGCCAAGGTGGGGCTTTTCCCATCGGATGCCGTCACCCGGGATTATCTGGCGGCTATGGGCCGCGCCAGCGACTATCAGGCTCTGGCGGCAGACCCGGACGCTCAATATCAGAAAACCATTGAGATAGATTTGAATGCCCTGGAACCCACCGTTTCCAGGCCGCATACGGTAGATAATACCGCTACTGTCACCCAGCTTAAGGGCACCCGTGTGCACCAGGTCTTTATCGGCACCTGTACCAACGGACGGGTGGAAGACCTGGCTCTGGCAGCCTCGATACTAAAAGGCAAAAAACGCCATCCCGGTACTCGTCTGGTGGTAGGACCGGCTTCAAAGGCTGTTTTGCTGGAAGCTATCCAAAAGGGCTACCTCAGTACTTTGATTGAAGCCGGAGCGATGATACTGCCGCCCGGCTGCGGAGCATGCCTGGGATTGCATCAGGGTGTTCTGGCCAACGGCGAAGTTTGCCTGTCAACCGCAAACCGCAATTTCAAAGGCCGCATGGGCAATCCGGAATCGTTTATCTATTTAGCCAGCGTGGCTACGGCGGCAGTCAGCGCGCTTACCGGTGAAATAACTGACCCCCGCGAGGTGCTTTAAATGTTGAAAGGCAGAGCTTTTAAATTCGGTGATAATATTTCGACGGATTTGATTGTGCCCGGACGGCTGGCCGGTCTGCGCAGTAATTTGCCGGAACTGGCCAAACACGTTCTGGAAGATGCTGACCCCACTTTTGCCGCCAGAGTGAAGCCGGGCGATTTTGTGGTGGGCGGCAGCAATTTCGGTCTGGGTTCCAGCCGTGAACATGCTCCCCTGGTGATTAAGATGGCCGGAGTGAGCGCCATTCTGGCCAAATCCGTGGCCCGCATTTTCTTCCGCAACGCCATCAATCAGGGTGTTCCGGTATTGATCTGTGATACCGATCAAATCAACGAGGGTGACAGCCTGGAAGTGGATCTGGCAGGAGGAATTGTCCGGGATTTGACCAGCGGAAAAACCCTGACCTTTGGGAAAATTCCACCGGTCATGCTCAGTATTCTGAATGAAGGCGGCCTTCTGCCTTATATCAAAAAATATGGCGATTTCAAGTTGTAATCAATGCCGCTGATTTACTGGCGGAAAAATTTCCTGACTCTAATTAGTGGCTGAGGAGATGACCATGGTTTATACTGTAACTCTCATTCCGGGTGATGGGATCGGCCCTGAGGTAACGTCTGCCACCTGCAGGGTGCTGGCGGCTACCGGCCTTAAATTTAACTGGGAAATGGCTGAAGCGGGTCTAGGTGCCCTGGAAAAATACGGGACTCCCCTGCCCGATTCCGTAATAGAATCCATCCGTAAAAATAAAATTGCCTTGAAAGGACCGGTCACCACACCCATCGGCACCGGATTCCGGAGCGTCAATGTGGCGCTGCGCCGGAGCCTGGACTTATATTGTTGCTACAGGCCTTGCAAGACTTATCCCGGCGTGCCTTCGCTGTATAAAGACATTGATATTGTGGTAATCCGGGAGAATACAGAGGACCTGTATGCCGGTATCGAATATGAACGAGGTACCGCGGATGCCGGTAAAATGTTGAGATTGATATCCGAAACACGGGGCAAAGTCAGAGAAGATGCCGGCATCAGTCTAAAGCTTATCACCGAGTTTGGAACACGCCGGATTGTCAAATATGCCTTTGACTACGCTCGAACCCATAACCGGAAAAGTGTAACCGCGGTACACAAAGCTAATATTATGAAATTTTCAGACGGCCTTTTTCTTTCGGTCGCCAGAGAGGTTGCTAAAAACTATTCCGATATTGCTTTTAGTGATGTGATAGTGGACAATCTGGCCATGCAACTGGTGCGTTATCCGCAACAATTCGATGTTCTGGTCCTGCCAAATCTTTATGGTGATATTATCTCAGATTTGTGCGCCGGTCTGGTAGGCGGTTTGGGTGTGGCTCCGGGCGCCAATCTGGGGGAAGGGCTGGCCCTATTTGAACCGACTCACGGCAGTGCACCCAAGTATGCCGGTAAGAACCGGGTTAATCCGATGGCCACCATGCTTTCCGGCGTATTATTGCTGCGCCATATTGAAGAATTCGAAGCGGCGGATAATCTGGAACAGGCCATTGCGGCCGTTATCGCAGAAGGTAAGAATGTCACTTATGATATGAAGACTGACAGAACCGGCGGAGTGGGTACTGCCCAGGTGACTGAAGCGATTATTCAAAAACTGAACTAAATCAGGGTGTTACCGGAATGGTACCGGAAGGCCTGAGGGGCAAAGCTCTATGAACTCAGAATTTTTCCGGAATTCAGGTTAGCCAATTCATACTGGAGGTTTTAGATGGCCGATTGTGTATTTGATAAAATAGTCTCCGGGCAAATTCCCGCGGATATCGTCTTCCAGGATGATAAAGTAATGGCCTTCAGGGATATCAATCCCAAGGCCCCTGTACATATCCTGATAATCCCCAAAAAACACGTCGTATCAGTCAACGACCTGACTGAGGAAGATCTTCCGTTGATGGGTCGTATGATGGCAGCGGCCCAAAAGGTAGCTTCTCTGCAAGGCTTGAAGGCCTATAAACTGGTGATAAATACCGGGGCCGAAGCCGGCCAGGTTGTAATGCATTTACACATGCATCTGCTGGGCGGCAAAAGGCTGGAGATTCCGGTTTAAGGCCGGTTGGCTCTCTATTAAACCGCTAGCTGCCGGCTATTAACCCTGTCAGTCACAGGCCGGGATTACCCCCTGTTTCAACGAGACCTGACTTTTCCAGTTTAGTGCCCCGACCGCATTT
Source organism: Dehalococcoidales bacterium (assembly GCA_035477965.1). GTDB lineage: Bacteria > Chloroflexota > Dehalococcoidia > Dehalococcoidales > UBA3254 > DATIKD01. Next base: position 4,532 of record DATIKD010000109.1, read on the forward strand.
TACCCCCTCTACTTTTCATAATGTAATGGTAATATTACGTTAATTTAGAGTATGTTAGCACAGGTGAATTGAACTACCATCCAGGAACCAGGCTGAATCTTTTTTTCGGCCGGATGAAGGAGTTTCAGGCTTTAAATCCACTCCAGGGTCCATTTATCTGGGTGAGAAGACACAGACAAAAATGAGTTACCAGACGGTTCTATTTCAAATTAGGCTGATGATATACTTTTGGCCATAACAGTATTGAGAACGGGTATCAGGTAATATCAGGCAATATTGCCTGGAGCGGTCTCAAAAGGCAGGGAGATGATGACAGAGTATATTCCGATGTTGGTTTTGATGGGGATGTTCGGAACGATCGGGCTTTACTGGGCACTGGGAGCGCGGCACTTTATCACCTGGAGCCGCAAATACGAGAACACTTTTCCCCGGTTTTCGGATAATCCCGGTCTGAGCGGCAGTAATGCGGCCGCAGGCGTAAAAAGCCACAGCACTATACTAAAATGGGGCATCCGGTTGATTGGGGTCGCGCTGTCTCTCAAGGCGGTTGGAGCCATTGTCAACATCATCATCTGGGGTTAGAAAGCGCGGCGTACTAGTGGTTGCGGCAGTGATACCGGTAGAGATACCACAATAACCCGGCGACACTTTTAGCGTCATTTATTTGATTGGTTTCCAGCATTGGTATGATCTGATCGGCTTTAATCCGGACCAAAGTTATGCCTGCACTATCTTCAGCCGTCAGACGGCTGGGTCTCAATTCGGTGGCAATAAAGAGATGCAGGTATTCATTACAAAACCCGGGGGAGGTATAAACTCCCCCCAACTTTTCTGATTTGCCGGGAATAAAACCGATTTCTTCCTGCAGTTCTCTTTTCACTGCCGCAACCGGGTCCTCCCCGGGTTCTATGCCGCCGGCCGGTAGCTCCAGTAGTTCATTTTCCAGGGCTTTGCGGAACTGCCGCACCAGGATAATATCACCGTTTTCATCGACCGGTACTACCGTGATGCATTCACCATGTTCAACAATCTCGCGGGTGGCTTGCTCACCCTGCGCGTTAACGACCGTATCCACCCTGACGTTGAAAACCCTGCCTTGAAAAATTGGCCGGCTGGTGACTGTTTTTTCTTCGAACATGACTGGTGCTTGTCTCCGGAACAGTTTATTTATCTGAGAGACCCGAAATCCTCTCCGGATGCTTCCGCGCATTAACCGATAGTCTCCGGAGAGGAATTTGAACAGAGTTAACTGAACTTATAACCCGGTTTAAGGGGCAAAATCATAGCTGTTTCTCCACAATCCGGAAATTTGGGGCAGTGGAAACACTCTGTCCAGACTTTCTTGGGCAGGGTCATCTTGTCCACTTCGGTAAAACCCATTTTGTTGAAGAAGGCGGGTTTGTAAGTCAGGCAAAACAGCATGGGAATTTCCAGCACTTTGGCTTCCTCGATGCAAGCTTTAACCAGTTGGGTACCCAACCCGGTTCGCTGGGTATTTTCAGAGACCGCCAGGGCTTTTATTTCAGCCAGGTCAACCCAGCTTATGTGCAGGGCCACACAGCCGATGATTTTTTTGTCTTCGCGAACTACGAAATAATCGCGCAGGTTCTCATATATTTCACTTAAGGGGCGGGCCAGCATTTCGCCCCGGTCAGCAAAAAAGTTTACCAGTTGTTGAATTTGAGGAACATCCCCTATTTTGGCTTTTTCTAAATTACTCAACTATTTTTTACCTCTTAATTTTTCTTCCAGCTCAGTGAAAAAATATTCCGCCGGGCGCAGCCTTAAAAAACGGTTTTTGAATTTACTGCGCCTGATGCGGAAGACAGTTTTGTCAACCACCGGAATATTGATATGGCCGTCAATGCTGAGAGTCGCCTGAGTGGAAGTCCGCAACTGCAGTTTGACTGTGCTTTCAGAAGAAAGGACCAGGCTGTAACCCAGAGTAAGATGGGGGACAATCGGCACCAACAGGAAATTTTCAGAATGGGGATAAACTATGGGTCCGCCGGCTGACAGGGCATAACCCGTACTGCCGGTAGCGGTAGCCAGGATGATTCCATCCGCGCGGTAGTTGGTCAGGGGCTTTTCGTCCACACTGGCAGCGATCTGAATCAGCTTGGCAACCGCCCCACGCGCCAGGACAACATCGTTCAAGGCAATTAGTGGGTCAGGCAGGTAAGGTTCACCTTCCGGATTGAAAAGTTGAGCTTCCAGCATTGAACGTTCGTCCAACCAGCCTTCTCCGGCCAGTATCCGCTTGATTTGCCCGATCGCTTCATCCGCCTTTATTTCGGTCAGGAACCCCAGAGTGCCCATATTGACACCGGTAATCGGGATGGCTTGTTTATATACCACATGGGCTGCTCTTAATATCGTGCCATCCCCGCCGGTGGTAATTATCAGGTCGGTATTATTCAGGTATTCTGTGGCTCTGTCTTTGTCCCAGGCGGAGCAGGTCCAGCTTTCCACATTCTGCGCCTCTAAAAAGGCGGTAAGTTCAACCGCTTTCAAGCGGGTGGTTTCCAGCATGGGATGAAAAAGGATGCCTATTTTTTTTATTTGCATAGTTTAAAACCCGGTATAAATTTTACAGGCTGTGATATCTGTAAATTCAGTCTAACACCGCCCGTTTAAACGTGTCAAAATTGCAGGTCGAAAAAGGGCGTCCGGCTCAGGTTGGGCGTTAACCCCGGTTTTTGGAGGAACAGTTTGGTGAGCCTGAACTCGGGAGATAAAGCTGATTTGATTGAGTATCCAGGGGTTTAGCCTGGACAAGTTTTTATCAGCCCTGGAACGGGGAGAAATGTTAGTCGATTTTGATGCCAGAAGCGGGCATAACCACGGTACCAAGTTCCGGTTGCGACAAGATAAACTCCCAACACTTTATGAAAACGCTGAGACCATCTGAGCAAATGAAATACTCACCCTGTTTTTAGTCCCTCAGCCGTTCCCAAAGGTTTTTTGATATAGAAGTGTGCCTGGTTCTTCTTTTACCAGGTGGTTTTCCAGATTGAATTGCCGGCTAATCCGGTATAACTCCTTCTGACATTCCTGGGCTTCAGCCAGCGAGCCGGCTATCTTCTCCAATTCCACCAGCACAGGCCATTTCAGAATAGCGCAGAACATGAGTTTGGTATTTACGCCCAGAGAGGCATCTCTGCCGACCAGGCTGTTTCCCTTGTAAGCCATGAATTGGGTATACCCAGCCCTGTCCAGCGCAGGTTCAATCTCCTCGGCCCTGAAAGCCCCGGCTTTTTGACAGAATTGGCGCATGATTTGACTCTCCTGAACACCGCCGCTGACCTCCTCATTATACTCGCGCCGGATATTGGCAAAACTCCCGCTGTCCTCCCCTTTCCAACCTAAAAAAGTGCGAGTATAACCCTTTTCAAGGATTCCCCCCACTCTTAAAACCTGACCTGAGCGGTAAATGTCCAGCCCGTGATAGCTATCAAACCAGTCGTATTCCAACCCCAGGGAAGATTTCAAAAACGGTAACATCTGATAAGATTCTTCGCGGCTGCTGAAATGACAGCGGAATTCTATCTCATATTTGGCTTCAGGAAAAAGCATTGTTGACTCCTGCGGGCTAATTAATTTTAAAAACCGGCCTGAAGTGAGTATAATTAATCTGTTTGCCGGCATCAAATAAACCGCATTGTAGCTAAAAAATTAAGGCTCCATAAAGCCGCATCCTGGGAAATCAAATTTGACAACTATCCTGGAAATTCCGCGCAATATCTATAAAAGACATCCGCCTGGTGTCTGGATTATCAGCCTGGTAGGCGTACTGAATTCGATTGCTGTCTCACTCAGTTTACCCTTCATGGCCCTCTATTTATACCGGGAAAGGGACGTATCAATGGCCATGGTGGGAGTCATCATCCTGATCTGCGGACTGGCTGCTTTGGTTTCGCAATTGGTGGCCGGTACCATCGCGGATAAACTGGGCCGCCGTCCGTTGTTGATGGCTACCATGACCGCCTGTATACTGCTTTATTTTTGCATGGCTTTTTCCATCGGATATTCTGCCCCTGTGCCTCTGATTATACTTATCTGGGCGGCGTTGCGTTCCACATTCAGTATGCAGCGTCCGGCCTTTCAATCTATGGCAGTTGATCTGGCTCCCAGGGAACGCATGACTGAAACATTTGGCATCTTGATTATCGGGGGCAACCTGGGTTTTGCGGTCGGACCGGCCCTGGGAGGCTATCTGGCAGATTGGTTGTCATTTGCCTGGTTATTCGGACTGGGAGCATTTGTCATCGGGCTGGCATTTGTTTTAGTGACGCTGTTTCTAAAAGAATCATTCAAGGGTTCAACTGAAAAAGTTTCCATCGGCGCAATTTTAAGTGCCGGAAAAAATCCACAGCTGCTCTATTTCACTTTGACGTGTTTTATGCTTTACATGGTTTCCGGTCAATTGACTTCCACTCTATCCGTCTATACCGTCAGTTATGCCGGTTTTACTACAGCCCAATTCGGTACTCTTTTGACCTTGAACGGAACGTTGATTACCCTGATCCAATATCCGGCCACCCGCCTGATGAGCCGCTTCCCGTTGAGTTCGGCTCTGGTGACCGGTTCATTATTATACGCCATGGGTTATTTGACCCTGACCTGGGTGGGCCCCTACGGACTGGCCCTGATGGCTATCGCGGTAATTACTTCAGGCGAAATCCTGTGTACTCCCAGCATTATGACAGTTGTGGGCAAACTGGCTTCTACCAACTGGCGCGGCCGCTATATGGCTTTTCTGGGAATGGGTGAAACCCTGGGGATGTCTCTGGGGCCGCTGCTGGGCGGATTCCTGCTGGACCGTTTTGCCGCGCAGCCCATTTTTGTCTGGGGGGTTTCGGCCTTACTGGCAGTTGGCGCGGCCATCAGTTTCGGCCTGCTCGGCCGCCAATTTAAGAATACAAGCTAAAATTCCGGTTCTACCGCTAGCTGAACCTGCCGGATATCCAACCGTCAGGCTTCCTTGCAGGAACTGTTACCCATGGCAAAAGGAGTTCTTATTGCCCCAACTAGAAAGTGATGCCCAATTATTTTAATATATTAAAGTAAATATTTTTTTGGGGAGACACAATTTGAGCAACAATGAAAACAAACGGGTGGTTGTTACCGGTGTGGGTATAGTCAGCCCCCTGGGTTTGAATGCGGCTGCCAGCTGGGAAGCGCTTATCGCCGGAAAAACCGGCATTGACAATATTACTTTATTTGATGCCTCCAGACATGTCACCAAATTTGCGGCTGAAGTCAAAGGTTTTGATCCTGCCGCCTATCTCAATCGCAAGGAAGCCCGCCGGATGGACCGCTTTGCCCAGTTTGCGGTAGTGGCCAGCAAAGAAGCTGTCAAACATGCCAATCTGGTAATTGATGACAGCAACCGCAACGACATCGGCGTGCTGATAGGCAACGGAGCCGGCGGTTTATCCACTCTGCAGGACCAGATAATCAATATGCACCTGAACGGACCGGACCGGGTTAATCCTTTTCTGGTTACTATGATGATCGGGGATTCAGCTTCTGCCCAGGTATCGATCATGCTGGGCGCCAAAGGGCCCAACTTTTGTGCCACTTCAGCCTGTTCCAGCAGTGCGGATGCACTGGGAATCGCTTATGAGACCATCAAACGGGGTGATGCCAGAGTCATGATCGGAGGTGGTAGTGAAGCCGCCATCAATGCTATCGGCATCGCTGCTTTCAATTCCATGAAAGCCCTTTCCGAACGCAACCAGGCTCCCCAGGAAGCTTCCCGGCCTTTCGATGCCGGACGAGACGGTTTCGTGATAGGCGAAGGTGGGGCGGCTTTGATACTGGAAGAACTGGAATATGCCCGCAACAGGGGTGCCGTTATTCTGGCGGAGATGGCAAGTTACGGCGCCAGCGGCGATGCTTTTCATGTCACTCAACCTCTGGAGGATGGAGAGGGCGCCTCCCGCGCCATGCAAATTGCCCTGCACAAAGCCGGCTGGCAGCCGCAGGAGGTAGATTATATCAATGCCCATGGTACTTCCACGTCATTGAATGACAAGATGGAAACTACCGCTATCAAGCGGGTTTTTGGAGAGCATGCCCGCAAACTGGCGGTCAGTTCCACCAAATCCATGACCGGCCATCTGCTGGGGGGCGCCGGCGCGCTGGAAGCGGCTATCTGTGTTTTAACCCTGCAATATGGTATAATACCGCCAACGGTTAATTATTCCCATCCTGACCCCGAATGCGACCTGGATTATGTACCGAATATCGCGCGCCGGGCGCGGGTGGAGAAAGTATTGACCAATTCATTCGGTTTTGGAGGCCATAACTCAGTTCTGGCATTTAAAAAATATATACCCTGAGATCAAAACTGAATTCCGGTTCCGAATAAAATAGAAAGGCCTAAATTGAATCATAGCCGCTGGAACCTGCTGCCGCCGGCACCTAAAGAATTTCTGGACCTAGCCTCTGGCTTTCCGCCGCTGCTGGCTCAGATTTTATACAACCGAGGATTAAGTGATCCAACCAGTTTGGAGCTATTCCTCACAGGTGATGAACGCCTGGCTTCGGACCCCTTCCTCCTTCCGGATATGTCAAAAACCACTTCACGCCTTTACCGTGCTTTGCTTTCGGGTGAAAAAATTGCGGTGTACGGTGATTTTGACGTAGATGGTGTGACCTCTACCGCTTTGATGGTCCAGGGTTTGTCTGCCCTGGGCGGTATTGTCCTGCCCTATATTCCGCATCGTATTACTGAAGGCCACGGCCTGCGTATCAACGCACTGAATGAACTCCATGAACAGGACGTCAATGTGGTTATCACGGTTGATTGCGGTATCACGGATATTGAAGAAGCCAAACACGCCGCCAGGCTGGATATGGCACTGATTATCACTGACCATCATACTCCACCGGACACTCTGCCCCAGGCCTATGCCATCGTCAATCCGAAACTGGAGGGTTCCCGCTACCCCTTTATTGAACTGGCAGGAGTAGGAGTGGCCTATAAAGTGATACAGGCCCTGATGAGCAGTCTCGGCCGGGAAGATCAAATTAACAATCATATGGACCTGGTTGCCCTGGGAACGGTGGCGGATATGGTTCCTCTGGTTGGAGAAAACCGTTTTCTGGTCAAACAAGGCATCAAAACACTGAATTCCAATCTGCGGGTAGGTATTCGGGAAATAGTCAATAAAGCCAACTTGTCCACCGGCAATCTGGATGCGGAAAGCATCACCTGGGTGCTATCGCCCTGGCTGAATGCCTCCGGCCGGCTGGAACACGCCATTGCCAGTTATAACTGTTTAACTACCAGTGTTCCCGGGCAGGCTCGCGAACTGGCGGCTTTGCTGGGACAACAAAACATTGAACGCCAGCGGCTAACAGCCAAAGCGATGAATGATGCCCGTGAGCAGATCAAT
>DATIKD010000110.1:0-11495 GCA_035477965.1 Dehalococcoidales bacterium
GCGCCTGTGAACAAACCATCGCAATAACAGTTCAAAACCCCACTATTTTATCCATACAGTCTCCACCCATAATAACCTCCGGACAAGTTTTAAAACTGGAAGGCTTTCTAAAAACAAGCTCCGATAAACTTCCCCTGGCTGATCAAAATATTGAGTTAGTGATTGATTCTGTTAATACCGGAATTATGGCTAAAACCGATTCTGCCGGTTATTACATGATTGAACACAGGATGAAAAATGCCGGGATAATTTCAATAGATGTTAAATATGGAGGTCAAGAATTTTATTGGGATGCGACTGCTAATGCGGTAATTGAAGTAGTGCCCTCTAACAATAAAACCGTGATAGGGCTTCTGCTGATGCTGTCCGGTATAAGTCTTGCCTGCGGGTACATCGGTTACCGTTTCTATCGTAAAAACAGGAAGCCTGTAAAGGCCAAACCTGTTTCCAGACGGAAAGCTAAAAAAGTGATGGAAACACCGGTAACAACGGAGGTTTTACCTTCTCCGGCGGCCCAGTCTCAAGACATCCTGAGCCGGGAATTTGACCTGGTGATTAGTTTTCCCGGCATTATTCCACCGCTGCCGGATACCTGGAGCATAGACGATGCTTTTGAAGTAGCCTGCTGGTTAAAAGATGCCAACCAGCAACCAGTCGCTGACCGGCAAATTGAAATAGGCATAGGTAGTCCGATTACTATCCTGACCACCGATATTAATGGCAGATGCAGTGTGACACTGGCTTTTAGTGAAAAAGGCGAATTCGAAATAGAAGCCGCAGTAGTTAACGATGGGCAAAATGGACAGTTAATCCATTCTACGAAAGTTGTCCGAATAGTTGACTACCGTGATTCAATCATTCAGGACTATAAAGCTCTTCTGGAAAGGTTTAAATCGAAAAACGTATCCATACTGTCTCACAATACACCACATCAGATCGAAAAAAAGATTCTTGACTCCGATCTTGATATTCCGGCCGATGCCCTGGCAACTGTTATTGCCTGTTTTGAAGAAGCCGTCTACAGCTCTCATCCTATCACGCGTCAGGAATTTGTTAGAATGCAACTGGCTCAGCAGGAAATACTGGAGTATGAAAATCAATCTCAAAATATTTCTGCCTTAATCCCCAAATAGATTTGATGCCGTAAAACTGTTAGGAAGAAATAATCGATATATTAGGCCGGAGGTCTGGAATTCTTTGAAAACAATAGACTCATTAATATTCTCTTGTCGAACTAACCAGGCTTTTTGAATTGAGGGCAGAATACCAGAGGTAAAAATATGGACAAGACCCAACTCGCAGAAACCAGAACCCAATGCGCTAATATCGTCAGCGGAATATCCGATGTTTTTGCAGGCAACAAGCGCTGGATCGTAAAAATCCTGGCGGCCGGATTATCCGGCGGGCATATTTTGTTCGAAGATGATCCCGGGTCAGGAAGGATGCAGATAGCAAAAGTCTTTGCCCGTGTTTGTGGTTTAAGTTTTTGCCGTGTTCATTTCACCTCTGATCTTTCGCCAGCCGATTTCTTGGGAAGTTGTGAGTTGCCTGCTGAAAACTCTGAATCTGGTTTTATGAATAATCCTTTTTCCACCAATATTTTATTGGCCAATGACATAAACCGCGCTCCACCTAAAACTCAGACATTTCTTTTAGAGGCCATTCAAGAACGCAGAGCCGTGACAGAAGGTAAAACACTGGTTTTGCCTGAACCATTCATAGTTATAGCTACCCAAAGCCTGCTTGAACGGGAGAGTCTATACCCATTAACCACGGCGCAACTTGACTGCTTCTCTTTGAAACTATCACCGGGCTATGCAGAGTCCCTGGCGGAAGAAAGTGAAATTCTTGCTTACCTCCTCGCCCAGCAGTCCAATAACCCCGAGAAAGGAATTAGCCCCGTTATTTCCGCAGACCAGTTTAGAAAGCTGCAAGCGCTGGTTGAAAATGAAGTTTATGTTGATAAATCGATCATGGATTATGTCAGCCGCATTGTCCGGGGCACTCGTGAGCACCCCCAGGTTGAGAAAGGACTCAGTCCGGCAGGCGCAGTCGCTCAGTTGAGGGTTAGCCGGGCTCTGGCTTTAATCTCCGGACGTGATTATGTTACGCCCGACGATATCAAAAGCCTGGTGACAGAAGTTATGGCGCATCGTTTAGTATTGAAACGGGAAGATTCCCGCCAGAACACTAAACCCGAAGAAATTTTAGCTGAGGTAGTGAATGCTATATCAATTCCGGTGGATTCAGGGCCAGGTTAACGTTACCAGTATTTTTCCTTAATCGAAAAACAACTCGCTTTTAGTTTAGACCAGAAACAATACCCGCGCCGCTCAGCGTTCAGTTTTTAAGAGCCAACACTGTACATCCTGGCATACAGGTTGCCGGCAGCAACTAATTCCGAATGACTTCCCTGCTCCACGATCCTTCCCTGGTCGATGACGATAATATTATCCGCTTCCTGAACGGTAGAAAGTCGGTGAGCAATAATAATTGTAGTTCTACCTCGGGTTATTTCTTTCAGTGCATTCTGGATAATGTGTTCGCTGGACGAATCAATGCTGGCGGTGGCTTCATCCAGCAATAGAATAGACGGATTGGCAACCAGGGCCCGTGCAAAGCTGATTAGCTGCCTTTGGCCCATGCTCAGGTTTTGGCCCCGTTCTTCCAGTTCGCTATCATACCCTTTTTCCATTTTCGAAATAAACTCATGGGCGCCTACTGTCCTGGCTGCGCGGATTATTTCTTCTTCACTGGCCTCCAATTTGCCGTAAGCGATGTTGTCCCGAATGGTACCTTGAAACAGAAATGGGTCCTGTAAAACCAGACCGATATTTTGCCTGTAATTGATTGAATCCAACTCTCTGATGTCGATGCCATCAATCAAAATCCTTCCCCCATTCACGTCAAAGAAACGGGCAATCAGATTTATCAAAGTGGTTTTGCCGGCTCCAGTAGGACCAACCAGTGCCGTAGTCAAACCGGAGGGTATATCCAGGTCAATATCCTTTAAAATTTCCATCCCGGCTTCATAATGAAAACTCACTTTCTCAAATTTTATATGGCCTTCAAATTTTTGCGGTCTAACCGGATTTTCTACATCCGTCATATCCGGTTTCAAATTCAGTAATTCAAATATACGGGAACCGGAAGCCATGGCAATTTGCAGTTGAGTATATTCCATGGTCAGGTTGCGGATGGGATCAAAAAAATTGTTGATATACAAAATAAAGGCAATCAGTGTACCCAGCAGCATGGTGTTATGGAATACCCCAAGACCACCATAAATAATAATGCCGGCGGTAGCCAGAGATAATAACAGTTCAACTGCAGGCATCATAACGGCTGAAATTCTGGCTGATTTCAAACTGGCCTCAAAGTTGGTCCGGTTTATGAGATCAAATTGCTTTGAGTTAAGGTCTTCTCTGGATAAACTCTGAATAACCCTGATCCCGGAAATATTCTCCTCCAGCGCACTGTTAACCTGTGAAACTGTCTGTCTCACTTTAATAAAGGCTCGCCGGGCATATTTTTGCCAGAACAAGAGAAACAAAACCAGTGGCGGCACTAAAGAAAGAGCCAGCAAGCCCAATTGCCACTCCATCTGCAGCAAAATGATCATGATTCCCAGCATGGTGAACACTTCGCCAATCACCCAGAAAGCCCCTGATTCCAGGAACTCGTTTAACTCGTTCACATCATTCTGAACCCGTGACATTATCCGGCCAACCTCGTTCTGATTGAAAAACCGCAGAGATAGTTTTTGCAGGTGGTCAAACAACTGCATGCGCAATTTTAGCAGAATGCTTTGACCCAGTCTGGCCTCCGTGCGAATTTGAGACCGATATGCCAGCCAGTTGAGCAGTCCCACTCCAATGAAAATCATTACAATATAGTTTAAACCGGAAGCATCTTTATTAAGAATATAGCGGTTTTCTGCCAGTCCAATCAGGTAAGGTCCGGCGAGAGACGAAAGGGTAAATAGCAATGTTGCTAGTGCAGTAACCACAACCAGATATTTGTGGCTCTTAAAGTAGCCCAATAAACGGCTGATTATACGGACATCATAGGGTTTACCATAAACTATCTCATCGGAAATTGCCAGGATGCCCCGGTCCGGCAGAATGTTTTGCTCGCTTTCAGCACTAATATGAGGAGGAACACTGGATTCGATCAGGGCGGAAAGGTGTTCAGCCGAAACAGTTTCATGTTGCTGGGTTTGAAACTGCAGACCATATAGCTCTTTATAAAGACCGTTGCGGTCCAATAGTTCCGCATGGGTTCCTCGTTCGGCAATTTCGCCGTTTTTTAGTACCAGTATCATATCTGCGTTTTGCACTGATTTGAGGCGGTGGGCGATGATAAAGGTGGTACGCCCTTTTAGGAACTCCTTGAGTGACTGCTGCATTTCATATTCGGTGGCATTATCCACGCTGGCGGTTGAATCATCCATTATAACGATAGAGGGGTTGACCAGGATTGTTCTGGCAATTGCCAGCCGTTGTTTTTGTCCTCCGGAGAGAGTGATACCCCGTTCTCCAATCAAAGTTTCATAACCCTGAGGCAATCCGCTAATAAAATCATGCAATCTGGCAATTTTGGCAGCCGAAATTATTTCTTCCAACGGCGCATCCGGCTTACCATAGCTGATGTTTTCCCGGATTGTATTGGAAAACAGAAAAGTATCCTGATGCACAACACCGATGTGTTTTCTTAAAGAAGTCAAACTTATTTCACGGATATCAATATCATCAATTTTGATGTTGCCTGCGCTAGCGTCGTAAAAACGGGGGATCAGATTTGCCAGTGTGGTTTTACCGCTGCCGCTGGCTCCGACCAACGCAATAACCTGGCCAGGTTTGGCTGTGAAACTGATATTGTTAAGAAAGTTCGGACCGTTTTTATATCCGAAACCGACATTTTCAAATACAACTTTCCCTTTAACTAAGGGTATTGTGAGAGAACCGGGCATGTCTTGAACCGGAGATTCCTGATCAATTATCTCAAAGATTCGCTTGCCGGAAACCATGGCTCTGGAGAAAAGCATTGTCAACCAGCCCAGCATACGAATCGGCATACTCAATAAGACCAGGTAAAGCAGAAATTGCACTAATTGCCCATGAGTCAGGGTTCCTTGAATGACTTCGCGACCCCCGTACCAGATTACGGCTGCCATAGAAATTACCAGTGCAAAATTCATCACCGGACTGTTGGCAGCAAATAGGTTGTTAATGGTAATTTCATTGTCATAGAGTTCTTTGGCCTGTTTTTCAAATTTATGGCTTTCATGCCGCTCCCGGGCAAAAGCGCGCACAATCCGGATACCGCTCAAATTTTCTTGTAAAATATTACCAAGGTTACCAATACCCTGTTGAACTCTACCCCAAAGAACTTTAAGCCGGTTGTTAATCACGATAGTGCGGTACGAAATAAAGGGCAGAGTGCTCAGGCTGATCAAGGCCAGTTTCCAGTCTAAGAATAAAAGCAGAACAATAATGGTTATCATGAGGACAATAAAGTAAACCCCGCGCAGCATGGCAAAGCCTACAAACATCCTGACCGCTTCGATATCTATAGTGGCTCTGGATATTAACTGACCAGTTTGGGATTGGTCATGAAAGGCATAACTCAAGTGCTGGATGTGGTTATAAATCTTGTTCCTCAAATCGTAGGCCACTCTTTGAGAAAGATATTCCGAAAGATAACTTTGCCAGTAGCTGAAAATACTGCGCAGAATCCCGGCTCCGGCGATGGCAACGGCCATCAGAATCACCATGATGCTCTGGTAAGAACCGAGCGCAAAATCGATCGCATCACCAGTTAGCCGGGGAATGAGCAGGGTAAAACCTGCACCCGCGAACAGGCAAAAATAGGTTATCAAGGCCCTGCGCCAGTACTTCCAGAACAGGGCAATAGTCCTTAAAAATATAGACATTTTTCCTTTTCTATATTATCAAATTTTTATGTGACAGGGTGAATTCAATCCAGCATTAGATTTTTAATCAACCGTTTATTATCGGGGTGAAGGCATTTTCCACATATTTTATCAGTTGCTCTGTTGCCGGCTTATTTCAGCCAAATTGGTGTTCAGAACCTTCTGTGTTATACTGAAAAAAATTACAGAGATGTGAAATGAAATATTATGTCAAGTATTCTGGAGTTAATCACGATCTCTTCGGTCTTAATTAAAAATAAGGAGTGGTTTTGAAAATGGAGAAAACTTGGGCAGAAATGACGCCGGAAGAAAAACGGGCTAAAAGGCTTGAACCCTATTTTAACCCAACAGATATCAAGTTCAAGAGCCCCAAAGCCGCAAAACAATACCGTGAACGCACCAGGCGCATCCTTAAAATGTATATGAATGAAACTCCCGACCGCGTGCCGGTCTCTTTGCCTGCCGGCAACTTCCCACTTTATTACGCCGGAGGCGATCTCAAAAAGGGCATGTATGATTACCAGTTCCTGCGCCAGGCATATTCCAAATTCCTGCAGGATTTCAAAGATTATGCCGATGTCATGCAAAGCCCGGGTTTAATCCATTCTGGCAAAGCCATGGAGATGATCGGCCAAAAACTGTTGAAATGGCCCGGACACGGCCTGAAGGACAACGTCAATTCTTACCAGTTTGTGGAAGGCGAATATATGAAGGCGGATGAATATGACCATTTGCTCCGAGACCCCTCCGATTTTGCCTTCCGCATCCAGATCCCGCGAGTGTATGAAGTCGCTAAACCTTTTGCCAAAATGCAGCCTTATGCCACTCTGCTGGGCATGACTCTCGGTTTCGCCAGCCCTTTCACTGACCCGGAAATTCAAAAAGCTTACCAGACACTGATCGACGCGGGTAAAGAAATGACCCGTTGGGGGCAGGAAATAAAAGCCTTTAGCGATGAAGCCGTGGCCGAAGGATTCCCATCTTTAAGGGGCGGTATGGCAGTCGCTCCATTTGACTGCATCGGTGATTCCCTGAGAGGCACCCAGGGCGTTATCCTGGATATGTACCGGCAGCCGGACAAACTGCTGGCCGCCATAGACTTGATAACCCCTATTGTGATCCAGCAGGGAATTGACAACTGCAATGCTTCAGGCGGCGTGATGGTAACCTTCCCCCTGCATAAAGGCGACGATACTTTCATGTCTGACAAGCAATTTGAAAAGTTTTACTGGCCGTCTTTGAAAAAATACGCGGACGCTCTGATTGCCGAAGGCATAATGCCTGTTATGTTTGCTGAAGGGCGATATGCCCGCCGGTTAAACTACATTTCAGACTTTCCGAAAGGCTGGGTACACTGGTATTTTGACCAGACGGATATGGCGGTTGCCAAGAAACTGGTTGGGAAAAACTGCAGTATTAGCGGCAATATCCCATCCTCCGTAATGTGTACCGCCAGGCCGGCTGAAGTCAAAGAATACTGCCGTAAATTGATAGAAACCTGCGCACCCGGCGGTGGCTATATGCTGACCGGCGGTGCCGGCGCTACTGAAACCAATGCGGCTAACCTGAAAGTTTTGATGGAAGCCGCCCTCGAATACGGAGTTTATTAGTAAACCACTGGTTTTGAACTTATCACTATACTGATGGTATCAAAACAGCGTTGCCGGTCATGCCGATACCGGTATCGCTGTAAAAATTTGGCGGGATTATTATCAGGTACGCCGCGGGCCGAGAGCTATCTGCTCAGACCCGTTGCGGTTTGCCGGACGGAAAAATACGAAAAAGAATTTATGGTCAGGAGGAAGCCCATGGAGGTTAACTGGACTGGACTAACCCGCGAACAAAAACGGGAAAAAAGGCTGGCAAAACATCTTTCCGGCGAGGGGATTAATTTCCGCAATGCTGAAGCCAAAAAGATGTATATTGAACGCCTTACCCGGACAATCAAAGCCAGAATGTGCCAGGAACCTGACCGCGTACCGGTCAATTTGCCCACCGGCTTTTTCCCCGTTTATTATGCCGGTGGAAATTTAAAAAGAGCCATGAATGACTACGTATTCCTGCAAAAATCCTACTTTAAATTCCTGGAAGATTTCTATTACGATATGGACAGTTTTATGTCTCCCGCCTTCATATTTTCCGCACCCGCGCTTGAAATATTGCAGTATAAACCCTATAAATGGCCCGGACACGGGCTGGGCGATGATGTCAGTTCCTTTCAGTTTGTAGAAGAGCCCTACATGAAAGCAGATGAGTATGACGATTTAATTCGTGATTCATCTGATTTTACTTTCAGGGTGCTGATTCCCCGGTCCATCGGCTGCCTGGAACCTTTGAGCAAGTTCCCACCTCTGAATTCTTTTATGGGCATGACCATGGGCTTTGCCTTTCCATTCATGAATCCCCGCCTGAGGGAGGCTTTTCAGTGCCTGATGCGAGCCGGGGAAGAGATGGAAAAACGGTCCAGATATATACTTGAATTTGACCGGTTTTCATTGGAGTCCGGATTCCCTGGAGGCGGCGGCGGAATGTCAGTAGCGCCTTTTGATGTCATCGCCGATTTCCTGCGCGGCACTACCGGCACTATTCTGGATATGTATCGCCAGCCGGATAAACTGCTGGAAGCCGTGGATGTTATTACTGAGCAAATGATCGCCCGCCTGATTTCCAATGTCAACGCCGTTGGTGGTTATTCGGTCAGTTTTCCGCTGCATAAGGGTGATGATACTTTTATGTCCAACAAACAGTTTGAAAAATTTTATTGGCCTTCTTTGAAAAAGGTCATCAATGCCCTGATTGAGGAAGGCATAATTGTCTCACTATTTGCCGAAGGCAAATATAATAACCGTCTGGAATATATAGGTGATTTCCCGAAGGGCTGGGTGCAATGGCAGTTTGACCAGACGGATATGGCCAATGCCAAGAAAATAGTAGGCAAAACCTGCTGCATTGCCGGAAATGTACCGGCATCAGTTATGCTTTACGGTACTCCTGCGGAGGTCAAAGAACACTGCCGTCGGTTGATTGAAATCTGCGGGTCGGGCGGAGGATATATTCTTACCGGTGGAGCGTCTGCCACCGAAGCCAAACCGGAGAATCTGCGGGCTTTTATGCAAGCCGCCAGAGAATATGGGGTTTATTAACAGCTTTAAGCGAAATCCCAAATCAGCCATTATGGCTTCTGCTCCTTCTTAAACAGGAGAAGGTCGCGTTTGACCTTATTAGTGCCATTTGGAGATACATAAAGGCGTTGAATACAAACCGCTTATCAATACTCTCTCATGCATAATTTAGCCTGGGTTTGCGATTGACTCAATCTGTTTATTAATCAAAATCAGTAATATACTTCTCATGCGAGTCAACAATCCGGTTTTTACTTTTCAAGAAAACTTCTCTCAGTTCTGTATTCATGTCTGGACGATTTGCTCTTAAAAAGCTCATGCTATTGCTTTTCTGTTTGTCGTTCACTATTATGAGCATATACTCAATCAATGGAGTTTATGGAAGTCTAGGACAACACAACATCACGACGGTAAACCAAAAGGTTTTGAGATTCCTTGCCGAGTTTTCCAATGACGAATTTTATTGAGCGGCAAGTTGCTCGAAGCCGCCGGCTACGAAGCAGAATTCTCTGAAGCAGGGGCGACAGCGGTAATTGCGGCTGCCGACAAGTTCCTCGCAAAAGCGAAGGGCTTGACTGATATTAAAGAATAGGTACTCGAATTTTATGTCATGGTCTTCCTGATGAAGGAAAACGCGCAAACAAAGCGGACATACATTAACCCAGGAGGGGAATTTAACAGAAGGCTATTACCTGTTCATGGGGACAGCAAAACGGATATGAAAAGCGGATAGAGAATAACCCGGAAGAAACCTTATTCAGTGACAAATCGCCCGGATTTCCGCTTGATCGGCTTGAGTTGAACGATAATCATGGCCCCCAAAACACACAGCATGCCGAGGACAATCCGCTGTGTCAGTGGATCATCCGCCAGCCAGACTCCGAATACCCCGGCAAAAACCGGTTCCATGGTCATTACGATTGAGATCCGGGCTGGTGATACCAGAGTTTGTGCCCAGGTTTGGACTATAAATGCTCCGGCAGTTGCCAGACAGGCGGTGATCCCAACCGCTAGCCAAACGCTTGAATCGGGAGGCATCACTATACCGTTAGGCACCGCGGCTGCCAGGCTAATTACAGCCACAACCATGATTTGTATCAGAGCAAAGCGGAAGATTGGATATCGCGAAGACCACTCGCCCAGACCCAGAATATGCAGGGCATAAAAAAGTGCGCAGGCCAGAACCAGTGTTTCACCCGTTCCCAGTCGCCAGCCGTGCAACCCCAAAAGCCCCAATCCGGCTGTCGCCAGCGCCACCGCAATCCAGGTGCGGGCATTAATTTTACGGCGTAAAAATATCCAGGCGATCAAGGGAGTAAAAACTACAAACATTCCCGTAATGAATCCGGCCACTGAGGCTGAAGCATACACCAGTCCATAAGTCTGAGTGATGTAACCAGCCCCTAAAAAGAGACCCAGCACAATTCCCCTCCAGACTTCCGGCCAGGTCAACCCTTTCCAGCAATTAGGTTGAATTAGCATCATCACCACCACCGCCCCTAAAAAGCGCCAGGCTAAAAAATCCATAACCGGCATCCGGTTGATTGCGTTTTGCACCACCACGAACGTCCAACCCCAAATGGCAGTTACAATCAACATAGCAATTGAGGCCAGAACGGGAGATTGTCTTATCTTTGACAGCATTCCGGTTTCCTGAAAATTTGGTCAGATACGATTACGATTCTACCATTTTGGAGATTTTGTTTCATAACACGCATAAGACAGACACAACCGTACTTTCTATTGACTGATAATGGGTGTAAATACAGACCACAATTGGTTTTGCAGGCAGTCGCAAGATCTCACGCACTGAGGCAAACTGATAATAAGGCAAACTGCAGGAGACTTTCATGACCTCATCCAGAATAAGAAGCATAACCGGTATCAATTCATCAATGGTAAAATGGGATTCAGGCTACAGCGTCAGTATTGCGGAAATAGACCAGCAGCATAAACGATTAATCGCCTCGCTTAATGATTTAACCCGTACCCTGAGCCAGAACAAAAATGGCGAAGTATTGGAGGAGGCACTGGATTGTCTGTTGACCTGTACTCGGGAGCATTTTACCACGGAAGAAAATTTATTCGCTCAATATGCTTATCCCTGGGCAACTACCCATATCACTGAACATCATGTATTTTTACAAAAAATAAACGAATTCGCTCATGATTTTAAACAGGGGAAAGTGGCTCTTAATGGGCGTTTCCCGGAATTTGTGGCCAATTGGATGAAAACCCATATCGTTGGGAAAGATAAAACCTATACCTATTTCTTCATAATGAAAGGTTTGAGATAAAAAGGTATTTGTTATATTTTCAGTATAGGACTGCCGCGAGCCTTTTAAGACCAAACCAGCGGTAATACCTGAATTTCCTCACCGGCTGATAATTGTTTGAGTTCCGGCGGGATAAGCGCAATGCAGTTTGCAGCCGCAATC
>DATIKD010000111.1:0-8721 GCA_035477965.1 Dehalococcoidales bacterium
CCTACGGCAGTTCCGCTGAGATCACTACCAAAACCAAACGCCATTTTGAATTGAAAAATATTATCAGCCGCCTGGCGGATGAGTGGACTCAAACATCCACCACCGTAGAACAACAGAACCGCGATTTCGAAGAAGCCAAAAAAGCCCTGGAAGCCGAATATGCCCGCTATAAATGGGCTAACTGAAACGCCATCCAGGATTCCTTCAGAGATTTCTTTTTATTCCCCACTCTTTAGTTACCATAATATTCGTTTTACCTGCAGGTAGAGTACCTGATGCGTAAATATAACTTTATGGAAAGTAATGAGAGTGTAAAGGAACGGGCTTCAAACCTGCCGGTTAACTCACCTTCATATCGGGCTACATGATGGTGGATTTTGGTTTGCTAACTTACTAAACCTACTTGACGGAATACCCATAAACTGTTATATAATATATCTAACAGTATATTCTTAAACAAGTTATGGATGTGAGATAGTATGTGGTTGTCAATTGACAACAAAAGCAGCCGCCCGATATATTTGCAGATTATTCTGCAGATAAAGGAGCAGTTACGCCGGGGAGAATTGAAAACCGGTGACGAACTGCCTTCCGTGCGCGAACTGGCAAATAGCCTGAGCATCAACATGCATACCGTGCGCCGAGCTTATCTCCGGTTAAGCGAGCAAGGATTATTGAGTTTAAGGCTAGGACGCCGGGCTACTATTGCCAGTCTACCTCAAATAACCAATTCAACCGAGAACGAAGCTGAAATCAGCGCCAGACTGGAAGAAGTAATTACTGATGCGCTGTTGATGGGTCTATCTTCATCCGCTGTTCATAATTTGCTGGAACAGCAAATCAATAATCTAGAAAACGCAAAGACTTAAATTTCGAATGGCAAACAGGGAGTACCGAATATGAAGAACAGAATAGTACATCCTTTATGGACGCATCTTCCAATTCTTGGATTGATAGTCTATTTGGTTATCAATATGATCACGGCCAGTCCTCTGCCTGACAGAGTACCGGTAAATTTTGATTTAAGCGGACAACCGGCCGGCTACGGTTCGCCCTGGGCGGTTTTTAGCCTTGTGCTGGGTCTGGTTTTGCTATATGGGATAATTTCGTTGGTTATCGATGAGGCCTGGGCGCGCAGTGAAAAGCGCAAAACCTTTAACTGGTTATCACCTTTTGATGAAATAATAGCCGGCGTCCTGGTAGGAATTCACACTGGATACCTGAGAATGCTGAGCAGTGGACTGGATACCTTTAGCTTCCCCTGGGTTGATGTGCTGGTAACCGGTGGAATTGCAGTGGGGCTGGCAATCATACTCGAGTTTTTGCGCCCTTTCAGGCCCAATCCGCAGGCCGTCACGATCGAGGATACCTCAAATTTGGAAAAGGAGCTCAAGCTGAGGTTGAAAGAAAACCGTCCGATTCTTTACTGGCAATCGCAAGAGCCGTTATGGGTCAAGCTGGTCACAATTGCCATGCCGTTAGTAATGCTGGCAGTAGCGGCGGTCATGTGGTTTAGTCAGCCCTGGTTCAGTCTTTTGTATATTGCCATTGCCGTGGCCTCCAGCCTTTTATACGGAGGGTTGAAGACCATTGTGACGCGTGACAAAATTACGGTCAAGCTGGGCCTGTTAGGCCTGCGAGTGCTGAATCTGAAGACTTCCGAAATTATTTCAGCCGAGATCATGGAGTTTTCACCCATCAAGGATTTTGGCGGTTATGGCATCCGATATAATGGAAAAATCTGGGCCTATTACTTTAAAGGCAACCGAGGTGTTAAAATAACTCTGAACCGGAAAACGCAATATTTGATCGGGACCAACCGGCCGGAACAGTTGCTGACAGTGATTAAGGCGGTAAGCGGGATAGGTCCTTAAAAAATCTCTCTCCCGTATCTTAAACCACACTAACCAAACCGGTTATCTTGTTTCAAGCCGTTTTTCCTCTTCTCAGGCTGACGCCGGCCAGCCCCATTAATACTATCGAATAACCTGCTAACACCGCCACATCTTTAAGGATGTCAAGCAGGCTCTTGCCCTCCAGCATCAGAGCTTTAATGCCCTCAACACCGTAGGTCAGAGGCAGGAATCTGGCAATCCACTGCAGATATTCAGGCTGCTGGCTGATGGGGAAAAGGAGTCCGCAGACAAAGACCTGGGGCACAATTATGAGGGGGATAAACTGGACCATCTGGAATTCGTTTTTGGCGAAGGCTGAAATAAAAATGCCCAGGCAAACGGCCAGTATGCCGATTAACATCTGAAAAACCAGGATCTGCCATAAAGAACCGTGAAAGTCCACTTTTAAGACATAAACGGAGTAAAAAAACAGAATCAGAGTTTGCAGCATGGCAAAGAGTAAAAATCCCAACAAATAACCTGCCACAATATCAAGGCGTGACACCGGCGAAGCCATCAATCTTTCACGTGTACCCTGGGAGCGTTCCCTGAGGAAACTGATTCCACTGAGCAGAAAGCCAAAAAACAGGATGAGAGTGGCCAGCATGGCCGGCAGTGTGTAATTCAAAGTCGCTTTATCCGGAATACTGACACCGATCAGGCTGGCCACGACCAGCGGTACCACCAATATCAAAGCAATCGTACGACGGTCGCGTGCCAGTTGTAGAATTGAGCGGCGGGCAATCGTCAGAATATTACTGAACACCGGTTTTCACCTCCGCACGTTTAAAAAAATAAAGGAAGGCTTCTTCCAGACCCGCCTCGGGATGTCCCGCTGCAGCTTTTAGTTCGGCCGGGGTACCCAGCGCAATTATGCGGCCGTCGCGCATGAAAGCCAGTTTCTGGCAGTGGGCGGCGTCATCCATGGTATGGCTGGAAATGACCAGCGTGGTGCCGGCCAGTGTCAAAGAATTAAAATATTCCCAGAAATGGACTCTCAATTCGGGGTCCAGTCCGACTGTCGGCTCATCCAGGAAAAGAAGGGGAGGTTTGTGGATGATGGCACAACCCAGAGACGCCCGCTGTTTCATTCCACCGCTCAATTGCGATATTGAGACGCGGCGTTTAGGCCAGAGGTCAATGACCTTTAAGACTTCTTCGATACGGGCCTTTCGAGATTGACGTTCCCGTAGTCCATATATGCGGGCGAAGAAATCCAGATTTTGCTCTACTGTCAATTCGTTGTAAAGCGCCGCCAGTTGGGGCATATAACCAATATTCCTGGCGTTGGAAGGCGAAGGAGGCTGGCCCAGGCAGCGAATGGTACCGGCCGCCGGCTTAAGCAGTCCCACCATCAGGCGGATGAGTGTAGTTTTGCCTGCTCCATTGGAGCCCAGCAGGCCCAGGCTGATGCCGGCCGGTATCTCCAGTGAAACATTATTTACTACCTTCAATTGCCCATACCGGAAGGACAAGTTTATAACGCTAACGGCTCTTTCATTCATCGGCTTACTCTCCTGAACTCCCCGGACTGGACCGGCTAAATGCTTTTCAAGGAGGCTGTGTCAAAGTCATCCGGGTGGTTGCTTCTCATATAATCCAGACTTCCATTCAGGATGTTCTCCTGACCTGGCTGAACCTCCCATGAACTGCTCCAGTTGCAAGATGGTTATGCTGCACTGAACCAGGTCAACGTTTTAAATCCCCTCAGCACTCACCTAAAATAATTTGCGTTTATTCTTACCGATAGATAGGATTTTGTCAATCAACCGGAAGGCATACAGGAGAAACGACCGGTCAATTGCTCAGTTTCAGCGGTTATGATTTCACTGAACGAGTTATGGTAATAAAAAATTGGTGTTCTCAGGGAGCCTCATAACCGCTTTTGCCGGTGCAACTCTTGCCTGAAAAAACAGTTTCCGGATTCAGGTTTAAACCCGGTTGATGGCTGGGTTCGCGATATTATCAAACCATCTGAAATATTCCAGCACGCCTTTTTTGCCCGATTCTTCCAGGTCTTTCTTTTTCTGGTCTGAAAGGCCAAATTCGGTCGTGCCGGTTCCCAGAGTATCGATGTATATTGTCCTCTGCCAGTCATCACTGTGCAGATGAGCATTATTTTGGGCTTCCAGCATGGTCTGAACCAGCGCCATGACATAAGCTATGAAATTGTCGATTTTGTTTACCGGCGGTTCCTGGTAACGGAAAGCGGCCATTTCTTTCAGCGAATCCAGGCGGAATCCGAGGGTCTCTTTATTGTAAGTATAGGGACTCCGGCCGGGCCGTTCTTTGAGAAAACTCTCATTCTGCTCCTTGTAATAACTGCGCACCAGAGAAGTTTTGGTAAGGTCCTCAGGGAGAATATATTTCTCACGGTCGAAAAGCTTGACGGGGAAATTATTCAGACACCCTCCGTCCACATAAACATCCCCTCTTTGATTTCTCACGGCGGCAAAGAAGAGGGGTAAAGACATGGAAATGCGGACTGCTTCCGCCAGAGGCATTTGGGGTGTGTGCTCGGCCGAAAAGACTTCGCCGAAATGAGTGGAAAGGTTGGTACCGTAGATATAGATATCCCGTAGGTTTTGCGCTTTCAGGTCTTTAAAAGTAGCTGCGGGATTGCCCACCTTGCGGGCAATCAAATCGCCTATCCAGTCCTGAAAAAATTGTCCTTTGTGCCATCCGTAGCGTTTTATGACCCGGTTAAGATTTGGGAAGAATCCCCAGGAACTGTCCATGAAATTCTTGAAATCAAGGTTCCAGAGCACTTCCCTTTGTTCAGCATTGGAGTATCCTAGACCCACCAGCACCGCGTTGATGGCTCCCACTGAGGTACCGCCCACCCGGCTGATGTCTTTCAGAATCCCTTTTTCTTCCAGTACCTCCATAGCCCCCAGATAAGCAATGCCTTTGACTCCGCCGCCTTCAAATACGAGGTTCCTGAAATGATAATTCATATTTTTGCTCCTCTCCAGGCGTCAAATTTACAGCCAGAGAAGTATAGTCTTATCATGTCAGATTGTCAAATAAGAGTACTGGCAGTTTGAAACCGGTTGGGCTTTATAAAAAAAAGCACAAACCAGGCCGGTTTGTGCTTTTTGGGGTTACCAAACGCTTATTTATACTTACTTTTAGGAGCAGCCGCCGTATCAGTCTTTGGGTCTTTTTCCTCCGGTTTGTCGGCCACAATGGCCTCGGTGATTATAGCCATGGCCACCACACTGGAGGCGTTCTGAAGGGCCAGGCGAGTAACTTTTAGCGGGTCAACTATACCGGCTGCTTCCATATCTACATATGTTTCAGTCAACACATCAAAACCTGTTCCGGCTTTCAGATTCCGGACATTATTCAATACCACAGAACCTTCATGCCCGGCATTCGCGGCCAGTTGTTTTAAAGGGGCTTCCAGGCCTTTTTTCAAAATATTAGCCCCAATCAATTCATCACCGCTCAAATTAAGGCTGTCAATCGCCCGGGCTGCCGCAATGAAAGAGATTCCCCCGCCTGGTAAAATCCCTTCTTCGGCTGCGGCTTTGGTAGCTGACAGGGCACCCTGAACGCGGATTTTCTTCTCTTTAAGTTCAGTTTCGGTGGGTGCGCCGATTTTGATGATACCTACTCCGCCAGCCAGTCTGGCCAGCCTTTCCTGTAACTTTTCTTTTTCGTAATCCATTGTAGATTCGGACATTTCCACCCGGATTTGTTTAATGCGGGCTTCTACGGACAGCCTGTCACCTTTGCCTTCGATTATGGTGGTATTTTCTTTATCCGCTTCCACCCGGCGGGCGCGTCCCAGATACTCGATTTTAAGGGAATCCAGTCTGAGGCCTTTTTCCTCCGAAATAACCTGTCCACCCGTCAGGACAGCGATGTCTTCCAGCATGGCTTTGCGGCGATCGCCAAATCCCGGAGCTTTAATTGCCAGGCAGTTTAAGACACCTTTCATTTTATTGACTACCAGGGCCGCCAGAGCATCTTTTTCAATTTCTTCCGCAATAAAAACGATATTGCGGCTGAGGGGAGTTACTTTTTCCAGAATCGGCAGAATATCCGGTATGGATTCCAGCTTTTTATCAGTAATAAGAATATAGGGGTCGTCTACCGCGGCCACCATTTTATCATTGTCTGTCACCAGGTAAGGGCTGGAATAACCGCGGTCAAATTTCATTCCTTTGGTAAATTCAACCTCCAGGGTGGTGCTTTTACCTTCTTCAACGGTGATGACGCCATCAGTACCAACCTGGCTCATCATATCGCCGATAATTTCGCCGATGGCGCTGTCATGGGAAGTGATCGAGGCTACTCTTATCATTTCTTCTCTGGTTTTGACCGGTTTGGCCATCTTTTTCAGTTCGGCAATCACTGCGGCGGTAGCTTTTTCCAGACCGTACTTGAGGTGCAGGGCTTCGGCGCCGGCGGCGATGTTTTTAAAGCCTTCGGTGATCATGGCCCGGGCCAATACGATTGATGTGGTGGAACCGTCACCCACTTCATCAGCCGTCTTTTTAGCAGCTTCTTTAATAATAGCCGCTCCCAGGTTGACATATCGCTCTTTCAGCTCAATTTCTTTGGCCACGGTATTACCGTCATGGGTACTGCCGGGCGTGCCAAAAGTGACGCCTATTACCACATTACGGCCTCGCGGGCCCAGAGTGACTTTAACAGTATCGGCCAGCGTGTCAACGCCGGTCTTTAAATATTTACGGGCTTCCTCACTGAAACTAATCTGTTTGGCCATTTTCCTTTTACCCCTTTTTGGCGGCCGCGGTGTCGGCCAATCTTATTGCCAGCAAGTCGCTCTCAGGCATTATCAAGTATTTTTCACCGTCAATTTTCATTTCAGAACCGGTATATTTGGCAAAAATCACCCTGTCACCCGGTTTAACCGACATAGCCAGGACTTTGCCGGATTTGGTGGTTTTTCCAGGCCCTATTGCAATGATTTCCCCCTCCTGGGGTTTTTCCTGGGCGTTCTGGGGAAGAATGATGCCGCTTTTTCTTACCTCTTCAGCGGTGGCCGGTTTCACGATTACATTATCTCCCAAAGGTGTTAGTTTTTCCATACGTTCTTCTATCTCCTTTATTTCCCGAAATATTAAAATTGATTATTGACTGGATGGACAGGCGGCACCCGAACTGGCGCAATTGGCCGCGGATGAACAGGCGGTTTTACAGTCCGAGGCGCAAGCTGGAGCTTCTTCCGCGGGGGGCTTCTCCTTCCTGTAGTCAGTAACGTAGAAACCTGAGCCCTTAAAGACTATCGGAACCGGGGTGAAAACTCGTTGAGCCACACTATTACAAAGAGGGCATTCCGCTCGGGCCCCTTCACTGAAAGACTTTCTAGCCTCGAATTTACGGGCACACTTTACGCATTCGTAGTCATAAACCGGCATACTTTATTTCCTCCCAACATATCTCAGCAATCTAAATATTATTTGATTCCAAAAAAGCAGAGCTGCAGAGCTCACATTCAAATAGTTTACAAAAATTCGCCTGTTCTCTGCAACCCTGCCCGAAATATCAATATACTTTTATTTATCTTTTAGGCTTGATTCGCACGCCGATTCAGTCGGATAGAAACATGCGTTGAGCGCTGCCTATATTCCCCTGCCGTTCCTGATTTCGGTTTCAGCCATGTATTTGTCTCCTCCATCCGCTTTTACCGCAGGAACCTTTTTAAGGTTGTGACTGTAGCCGCATTGCAGGCAACACTCAAACCAGCCATACAGGTCAGAATCCAGATATATGCTCCCGGCGCATCTGGGACAACGGGATTTACTGACAAACCCTCCTCTTAACATCTTCCACCCTCCTCGACAGTCACCACATCTGTCCGATACCTGATATCCATCAGGTGTGTTAGCAGTCTCTTATTTAGACTGCTAATTATATGATAATACATAATTGTTAAAAAGTCATCAAGAAATTCTTGTTGATGTTATACGATTATGTCAGTAGTTAACTGTTAAGGGAAAATGTCACCATGGAGAAACTGACATTGAATCAAATAGAACAAACAAGGGTAATTGTATTGAATCAGGAAGAAACAAAACAGATTGGGGTAGTCCAGGCCGTGGTCTTACTTAACATCTCCGAACGACAAGCCTGGCGATTGTTGTCGGCCAATCGTAAGTCAGGAACAGAGGGATTAGCGCATGGAAACCGAGAAAGAAAGCCGGTCGCCTGGGACCCCCCAAAATGGGCAAAACAAAGCTAGCATGGATATAGCCTTTAGCGATATCCAGGCTGTGATCAAAGAATGAGTCATTTTTTGTCTAACCATTGACCTCCAGATACAATTAAGTTGCTGAACTTTCGGTTTGGCACTGTTTAAATGATTAAACCTGCCCATCCGGGCAGGTGTTTTCTATACCCAGGCAGGG
The DNA here is from genome assembly GCA_035477965.1 of Dehalococcoidales bacterium. Lineage (GTDB taxonomy): Bacteria > Chloroflexota > Dehalococcoidia > Dehalococcoidales > UBA3254 > DATIKD01. The sequence continues at coordinate 8,279 of DATIKD010000111.1, forward strand.
CGTGATCCTGCGGTCACATACATATAATAAGCATTGAACTGATAAATGTTATAGCCAGGAGGAAAGGTATGGGCTATTTTAAAATTTTGGCGGCAATCCCCGGGTTTTTCGTGAGTGCTTTAATTCTGATGTTTCTATGGCGGGTGATTGCTCCGGATTTGGGACTGGTCAATATTAGCTACGTGCAGTCAATGCTGATAACCATCACTCTCTGGCTGGCGGTTGCACCTCTGGCGGCGGCGGCAGGACGTCGACATTAGCTATCCGATAGTATTACGGAAATAGAGATTCTGCTCGTTTAAGAACGATCTACTGAAACGGGCGCAAACAACCCATCTGAACTCTGCTTCAATTGGGTATTTTAGAAAAGGCGCCTGGAAAATCCTCTGGAATATCAGTCGTTCAAACCTCTTTCGTGTAATCAATTTGTAACAATTGTGACA
>DATIKD010000112.1:0-4027 GCA_035477965.1 Dehalococcoidales bacterium
AGCCTCGCCAATCGAGGCTTCCAGGAAGACACTTTATTTACACACCGTGATAAGGAAAAATCAGGGTATTATCATATTAGTCGGTCTTCACCCAGGCTCGTTACGGAATTTATTTTTAGACAAGAGTAGCTTTCAAAGCGAATTTGAAAACCCATTTTTACCAGTGATATAATCTAGTAACACATGGACCTGCAATTTATTATCATTATTGTCATAGTTGCCGCCTTTCTGGTGTTTCGCCTTTTTATTTGGAAGTGGGGTGAAGTGGCGTACCGGTGTCGCTTTTGTAATATGAAGTTCCAACCCCAAAACAATTTACATCTTTTGCGCCCTCACATCCTGGCTTATCGCTACCTAAAATGCCCTTACTGCCAGAAAGATGGTTGGGCAGAGATTATCAGAAAGTAATTCCTCTTTCATGAAGCATTCCTGCTGATTCAATCAGGGTGGCAGTTTCTGAAAAAGGAGCTGTCACCGGTTTGCGGGTTATCTTCAGGGTTAGAAAACCAGTAATACTGAGGACTGAGTACTTCAACCGGTAAATTCAACCTGTGCTGTACCCGAAAGTCGGATTTTGTCTAAAATTGAAGAAGCTATCAAGAAAATGCTGAAGGGAAGGCGTATAATGGGTTTGAAAAATAACTAACGCTCCCCTATGATAAAATATTATAAGGTTTGCGTTAATGCAGGTTTTGGTTACTTAAATCCAGATTCGCTCTATTCTTTATTAAAAACGGAGATCGTTTAATGTCAGAAAAGGTTTTTATTAATTGCGGGCAGGGCGGCCCGGTCAGCGTACATGTCAAAGATGGAAAAATATTACGGGTCCGACCGCTAGTTTTTACTGATGCTGATCCGCCTTCCTGGAAAATTAGTGCGCGAGGACAAAGCTTTGTACCACCCCGCAAGGTGTGTCTGCCAGCCTATTCTTTGACCGAGAGAGCCAGGACTTATTGTGACGACCGTATTCGTTATCCCATGATTAGAGTGGATTTTGATCCCAACGGTGAAAGGCATCCGGAAAACCGCGGCAAGTCGGCCTACCGGCGAATTAGCTGGGACGAGGCTCTGAGAATTGTGGCAGGAGAGATGAAACGCATTCGTGCCAAACACGGCCCGGAAGCGATCATGTCACGCGCTTCTTCTCATCACAATTGGGGTTTTGTTGGATACCGGACCAGTGTCTGGGCACGATTCTTCAATCTGATCGGTTTTACAGAGATTGTGGATAATCCGGATAGCTGGGAAGGCTGGCACTGGGGGTCCACCCACACCTACGGCTTTTTTTGGAGATTTGGACTGCCGGAGCAGTATGATTTGCTCGAAGATGCTCTGAAGCATACTGAGATGGTGATTCACTGGGGCAACGATCCGGATTCCACACATGGTGTTTACGGCGGGCAGGACTCAGCCATCTGGCGCATCTGGCTGAAAGAACTGGGAATTAAACAGATTTATATTGACCCTTTCTGCAATTACACGGCTGTTATTCAGGCCGACAAATGGATTGCGCCCCGACCGGGTACGGATGCGGCTCTGGCTGAAGCTATTGCCTATGTCTGGATAACCGAAGGCACCTATGATAAAGAATACGTCTCAGCCCGCACCCTGGGTTTTGAAGATTTTGAAAATCAGGTTTTGGGCAAAATTGATGGTATTGCGCGAACACCGCAGTGGGCGGCTGAGATTTGCGGAATACCGGCTAGAGATATAATAGCGCTGGCTAAAGAGTGGGCTTCCAAAAAGACCATGCTGGCCGGAGGCGCCCGCGGAGGCGAATCGGGTATCTGCCGCCAGGCCTACGGCACTGAATGTCCCCGTCTAATGGTATATTTACAAGCCATGCAGGGGTTGGGCAAACCGGGCGTAAATATCTGGGGTACTACCATGGGCGCTCCTTTTAATCCCGAACCTGATTTCCCAGGCTATAATGCGATGAGTATCAATACTCTGGCGAAAAAACCGGCAGTCAATCCGGTTAAACAAAAAATACAAAGACTGTTAGTCCCGCAGGCCATACTAAACCCACCGGTAGAATGGAACGGACCGGGTACCTGTGGAGGATCATTGGCCCAGCAGTTTGATAAGTATAATTATCCTGTGCAGGGTTATAATGAAGTGCGCATGTTCTACCGGTATGGTGGTTCATATCTGAGCACTATGGTTGACACCAGCAACTGGGTAAGGATGTATCAAAGCCCTAAACTGGAGTTCGTGGTGAATCAGGACTGCTGGTGGTGCAACGAAACCCGCATGGCGGACATTATATTACCGGCCTGCACTAATTTTGAACGCAACGATATCAGCGAATGGGCCCATCCCAGCGGAGCTTCTTTACACAGCTCCTGTGAATGCAATCACCGGGTGATTCTATATGAGCAGAAATGCATAGAACCTTTGTGGGAATCACGTTCGGACTACTGGATATTCTCTCAGATCGGGGAGAGATTGGGAGTTAGAGAAGAATATACTGAAGGGAACAGCGAAGAAGATTGGATTGAAAAATATTTTTATGCGACCGGCCTTCCCAAATACATAACCTTCGAAGAATTTAAAAAGAAAGGATACTATGTGGTGGGTGTGCCTCAGGATTACCGCCCAACGCCTGGTCTGCGCTGGTTTTATGAAGGGCGGCCCTGTGATACGCCGGATATGCGCAACCCCAAGCGGGGGACGGAAAAAGGCAACGAAGTAGGTACTTTAAGTGGGAAAATAGAATTCGCTTCTGAAAGTCTCAAGAAGTATACGCCGGATGACCAGGAACGTCCGGTGGTAGCCCGTTATATACCCAGTTGGGAGGGCTATAATTCTGAAATGGTGGGCAGGTATCCTTTGCAATTGATTTCTCCTCATCCGCGCATGACCTTTCATACTCACCATGACATGAAGTCAAAATGGCTGTCCGAAATACCGGCAAACCGCATTATCAAAGACGGCTATCCCTGGCACACGGTGCGTATACATCCTGAAGATGCGTCTGTCAGAGGCATCAAGGCCGGGGATATTATCAAATTATACAATGATCGGGGCACGGTGCTTGGAATAGCGGATGTAACTGAACGCATGCGACCGGGAGTAGTCCATTCATATGAAGGCTCCAGCTCTTATGACCCGGTGGAGCCCGGGAATCCGCTCAGTCCTGACCGGGGAGGATGCGTTAATCTGCTCACACCGGGCAGGCTAATCTCCAGGAATGTACCCGGTATGGCGCCCAATTCTACGCTGGTAGAAATGGCTATTTGGGAAAGGTAAAAAGTTATGAGCAATCTCACTGGACTTGATCGATTAAGATTTGGCGGGCATATCCAGACAGGGATGAACAGGTTGTGAAAATGATTTGGGAAGCCTATCTGGATATAGAGACCACCGGACTCTCTCCCGAATACTGCCAGGTAACCGTAGTGGGTATTTATGTCACCAACGGGCTTGAACAGCGTTTGGTGCAAATTGTGGGTGATAAAATCAACAGCGAAGCCATTTTAAAGGCCATGGAGGGAGTTGATTTACTTTATACCTACAACGGGCGCCGGTTTGATTTGCCTTTTATCGCTGCGCGTCATGGTATCAACCTTGAGCAACTTTTTATCCACCATGATTTAATGCAAACCTGCTGGCGTAATAACCTCTTTGGCGGTTTAAAAAAAGTGGAACAATGCCTGGGTATCGATAGAAATCTAAAAGAGGTAAATGGGCAGGAAGCCGTACGTTTGTGGTGGAGGTATGTTAACGATTATGATGAGGAAGCCTTAAAAATTTTGCTTGAATATAACAAAGAAGACGTCATCAATTTGAAGATCTTGAAAGATAAAATATTAATCAATCAACCGGCTTAACCCACCATCGTTTTAACCTGTATCTTCACTCTTGCCCCACCTGAATTATCACAAACCATGACTGTTCGCCGGCGAAATGTTCCGGTAATACCTCTTATGCGCGGGATGAGTGACCACACTGTTAAAATCCTCCATTCTGCTTGAAAAAGGTTAGTCTATTGGGGTGTCCCCCTCCGCCGGATCCTTCAGCCTCG
>DATIKD010000113.1:0-8018 GCA_035477965.1 Dehalococcoidales bacterium
CAGGGCCAGGACTGCATAACCCGCGTGGTAAGTCCCGCCGGTTGTCCAGACTGCCGCAGTTGTTCCTACCAGAATCAAAACCACCGGCAATAACAAATATTGAGGGCGAGCCTCCTGAATCCAGACTTTTAAACCGGGTAACGGTTTACGTGGCTGGACTGTAGATATCGTGGCCAATTCCCTTTTTCTCCTGTTTGGAATTATTCTGTACATTGGGGTAATTTGAAATTTTCTTCCTGATTACTTATTATACTGCAACCGGGATTATATCAAATGGATGCCCGCCAAATTAGCTCACACCGAAGCCCTTGCTTCCCAGGGAGGGACTAACCCACTTCTGGATAATTCAGGGCTAACCGGCTGGCTTGATAATTATTCCAGCCGCAATGCGACAATTGAGATGACTATGAACAGGACCGCCAGCACAATGGTAAATTGAAACAAGCTCTTTTCAACCCCGCGGCGGGTCCGGTAAACTGAATCGGATTGCCCGAAGATGCCCCCTAATCCAGTGCCTTTGACCTGAAAAAGGATGGCCAGCACCAGGCTAACAGCCACCACAATTAACGCAATGCTTAAGTAAAGACTCATAATTATTTCCCCTCTATCTTTTTTATCAATAATTCCTGGGTCTGACTGGCGTTAGCCCGGCCTTTGGTGGCCTTCATCACCTGTCCTACCAGGAACTTAATTGCCTGTAATTTACCCGCCCGGTAATCTGCCACCGGCTGAGGATTGGCCGCTATTACCTGACTGATGGCCGCCTCAATTTCCCGGCTGTCCGTAATCTGGCTTAAACCGCGTACCCTGATTATTTCATCGGCTGGCTGCCCGCTGGAAAACATCTCCTCAAAAACCGTCTTGGCGGTGGTAATATTGATGGCTCCGCTCTGTATAATGTCAATCAGGTGATTAAGTTCAGCGGGAGTAATTCGGATGGCATTGATTTCAGTGTTGGTCGCGTTCAGCATACGCGAACACTCACCCAGCAGCCAGTTGCTGACTGATTTGGCTCGCGCCGGAGAAGAATCCCCGGTTTTTAAACAGTTTTCAAAATAGTCCGCCATGGCTTTGTTTTCGGTCAACAGATTAGTATCATAAAGGGGTAAACCGAATTGAGACATAAAACGGTCACGGCGGGCTTCCGGCAATTCCGGCAGGCTGGCTCTGACCTTATCTACCCAACTTGACTCAATCACGAGCGGAGGTAAATCCGGCTCAGCGAAATAACGGTAATCATGGGCATGCTCTTTACTGCGTTGGGAAACTGTCTTGCCTTCCATTTCCACCCAGCCGCGGGTTTCCTGCTCCGGTTTTTTCCCCTCTTCAGCCAGTTGGCGTTGCCGGTTGGCTTCAAAATCAAGCGCGCGGTAGACCGCTCTGAAGCTGTTCATATTCTTCACTTCCACTTTGGGGCCAAAATGCGGCGAACCCAGCGGGCGGATGCTGATATTGGCATCACAGCGGAAACTGCCTTCTTCCATATTGCCGGTGGATACCCCCAGATATTGCAGGATGCTGCGCAGCCGGATCAAAAAATGACGGGCTTCTTCCGGAGTCCGCAAGTCAGGTTCACCCACAATCTCCATCAAGGGCGTACCCGCCCGGTTAACATCCACCAGGCTGTAGCTTTTTCCCGGCCCCGCGTTATGATGTATCATTTTAGCTACATCTTCCTCCAGGTGGACGCGGGTAATACCGGCCTTCTTTTTGATTCCATTTACTTCAATATTCAGCCATCCCTTTATTCCAATTGGCATATCATATTGCGAAATCTGGTAGCCTTTCATCAAATCCGGATAAGGATAGTTTTTACGATCAAACTTGGAGTTCTGCGGGACTCCGCAGTTCAGCGCCAGGGCCGTCATCATCACGTATTCAATGGCCTGACCGTTTAAAGTTGGCAAAACACCGGGCATTCCCAGACAAACCGGGCAGACATGGGTATTGGGCGGGGCTGCGGCATAGTCCGCACTGCAGCGGCAGTACATTTTGCTTTTGGTTAGAAGCTGGGCATGCACTTCCAATCCGATAATCGTTTCATATTCCATAATTGAATGCTTCTGGTTAAAAAAATATAAATAAATACTGCCACTACGGGCAGTCTAACAACAATTCAGTATAGCAAGATTATGGCAAGCTGACAAGCCAAAACTGCCCCGTACACTTTCTGCCGGACAGGCACACTCCCTGCGGTGTCTTCCAGATTTAGCTCTTCCCGCCTGCCGACCCGGCTGGGCATAATGGTTTTGTCCGAAACCGGCTTCAGCCGCGGCCTCGCCCGCCTCACCTATCCGGTTCTGACATCCACCACCGCCGCCTGCCCCGCCCGCACTTTTTGGACCGCCTCCTGCAGTGCCGGTATAACGTCTTCCGGTTTATCCACCGTCCTGCCGAAAGCCCCGCAAGCCTGCGCAATCTCAGCATAGACCGGCGGTGGATTGATGGTTGAATTTTCTATCCCCTCTTTCCACCGGCCCTGAAAGAGCATTTTGATCGCACCATAAGCCTGATTATTGAAAATTACAGTCAGAAAAGGAGCTTTATAGTACTTAGCCGGCCAGAGTGCGGCTTCGGGGCCGCCGTAGATAAAGGCGCCGTCTCCCATCAGGGCAACTACCATTTTGTCCGGTGAGCCCACTTTGGCGCCCAGAGCTGCCCCCAGAGCCCAGCCAATTGTTCCGCCCGCACAGCCCAGCAGTGTTCCGGCCTTAGTTCGTTTTACCTGGCGGGCTACCGAGCCTGAAGGCATTATGGTCTGATTAACTATTACAGCCTCTCTATCCACTACGCGGTTGATGCAATAAGCCAGCCATTCTGGTGAAATTGGATAAGCGCCGCCGGATTTTTCAGCCAGAGCCTTATATTCCTGCCGGACCTGAAGTTGCTCGGCCGTAATTTTTTCAACCCGCTTTTGAATCTTTAAGCGCATTTCCGATGACAATCTGCGCCGTACCAGGGAAGATAACAGAGGAATTATGGCCGCCGAATCGCCCTGGATGGCTACATCCGGCTTGCGGCTCCACAGCATTTCACCCTGTTTGGTAAAATCGGTATCGATATGAATAAACCTGGTTTCTGCCCTGGGCTGTGTGCGGGGATGAGCATAGGGGATATCGTAATCAATAACCAGCACCGCATCTGACGACAGGAAATAGGGCCTGGACTGCAAACCGTCGTTGGGTTCCAGGTTGGCACACAGCGGATGGTCGGAGGGGAAATTCATGCGTACCGGGGATGTCACCACCCGGGCGCCCAGAATCTCGGCCAGTTCCACCAGGCTGGAGACGGCGGAAGGGTTGCGGCCGGAATAGCCGGTCATTACCAGCGGATTCTCCGCCTGCAGTAAAATTTCAGCCGCGGTTTCCAGCCGGACGTTATCCACCGGCTCCCACCCGCTGAGGTCGCTTTTTTGGATGCCGGACACTTCCGCCTGTTTGGTTAACAAGTCCACCGGATAGGTTAGATACACCGGACCGGTCGGTCCTGAAAGGGCTTTTTGAAATGCTGCACGCAAAGCTTCATAAAAAGCGGCCGGATTCCCAACTTTGTGATCCCATTTTACACAGTTCCTCAGCATGGCGCCCGGGTCATACGGCTCACCTCGCCAGTTCAGGCGGCCGGGAAGAGTCATATCCGCGGCACAGATGATCACCGGCACCCGGCCGTAGGCGGCCTGCTGAATGGCGCCCCCCACCTGTTGAGTGCCCAACTCAGCATGCACCAGCAGTACCTGAGGCCGCCCTGAAACCATATAGTTACCGTGGGCGGCATTGAGGGCCGTAAACTCATCCAGACACATTATGGGGACTGGGGCTGGTTTCCCGGCCGCTCTGTAGCGAGCGGCGGCGGAAAGTAAAGGTACCACGTCAAAGCCCGGATTATAAAAGATATATTCAACGCCCTCAGCATTTAATACCTCTATAAACAGGTCAGAACATTCGTAAACAGCCATGCTTTACCTCCTGGTCCGGCGATTCCGGCACCGGTTCAACTAAATTTAAATTTTATCATCCAGGTAGACTTCTACCAGATTGGGAGCCTGTTCATTAAAGGCTCTCTCCAGCGCCGCAGGCAGTTCTGCCGGTTCTTTTACCCTGGCCGCCTTCATTCCGAAAGAATTGGCCAGACCGCAAAAATCAATACGGGGGTCTTTTAATTCACTTCCCAGCAGGCGGTCCTCGGGCGGGATTCCCAGAATCCTGGATTTCATGATGCGTACCTGCCGGTAGGCTGCATTGGCGCAAATAATAAAGGTGACCGGTATCCGGTAACGGGCGGCCGTCCACAGACTCTGGATAGACCAGGCCGCGCTGCCGTCACCACTGATGCAAACGACCGGGTGGGTGGAGTCCGCCAGCTTAACACCCAGCGCACCGGGCAGTCCCCAGCCGATACTGCCCCCGCCCCGGGCCCGCAGGTAACTTAACGGCTCACTAAAACCCAGGGTCTGGCGTAAAATTGCGGAGGCTGACCAGCAGTCATCTACTATCCGCGTGCCAGGCAAGACCGCCTTCTTTATCTCCTGCATCAGGCGTGACGGGGCAATTGGCTGAAGGTCATGTTCCCGAAGGGCTTTCTCTGCCAACTGCCTGGCTTTAAGCTGGCTTTCCTCCCCTATCTTGCGCGTTCTGCCTGCCACTAATTCGCGGATAGCCGGATTTACTCCGGCCAGATAAGCCCGGTTGAGTTGTGAGATAGCTCTTTTGATGTTGCATTCAATTGCCACTTCCACCGGAAAATTTTTATTCAGTTGCCAGGCGTCATCATCAATTTGAATAACCTTTACCCCATCCGGCAAGAGCGGTTCTTCCATATACACAGCCTGGCTGAAAAACAGAGAACCGGCTACTACCAGAACATCAGCTCTGGCCAGAAGTTGGCGGGTTTTAGTACTATTTACGTCCAGGTCGCCCAGGTAAAGGGGATGGTTTACAGGGAAATTAACGTCACTCATCCACGACTGATAAACCCCGGAACCGCTTAGCTCAGCTAGTTCTGTCACTTCCGCCAGAGCGTCATTCTGAGTTACCCCGTCCTCTACCAGCATCAAAGGGCTTTGCGCGCTGAGGAGCAGATCGGCGGCCTGGCGGATTTGATCCGGGTCCGGCTGGCCGCGGCCCTGGGGTGTCTCTGCGGCTTTATAATGGAAATCCAGCTTTTCGCTCAGCAGGTTTTGGGGCAGTGATACAAAAACCGGGCCCTGCGGCGGATGCAGGGCAATCTTGAAAGCCTGCCGCATCACCAGAGGGATGTCCGCCGCGTTGTGAATCTCCACCGCCCACCGGGTAAAAGGGCGGGCCATTCCCGCCAGGTCTGCCCTTAAAGCCGGGTCCTGGGCGGCTAAACGCGTGTCCTGTTGCCCCGCAGTAATTACCAGGGGCACTCCGCCCTGAAGGGCATTGGCCATCAGCGGCAAAGCAGCCGCCAGTCCGGTATTGGTGTGCAGATTGACAAACCCAGGCCTTCCGCTGATGCGGGTGTAACCTTCAGCTATACCCACAGCCGCAGTTTCATGCAGACACAAAATATACTGGATATCCGGCGCATCTTCCAGTGCATCTATCAGTACCACCTCGGTAGCTCCCGGTACGCCAAAAACAAAATTCACTTTTTCCAGACGCAGTATCTCAATCAAAGCCTGCCCGCCGGTTATTTTGGCCATCTCTGCACACTCCAATACCTGCTTGTCCTTATCATAAAGATTTAGTTATCAAGAGGCAAGAGCATGGTTGTCCCAAACCGGTATTTATACTTACCCCTGCCGGATGCCCCTTTTCGTTGTCATGCCTGGTGCCCCTTTCGTTTGTCATCCTGGAAGCCTCGAACGGCGAGGCTGAAGGATCTGGACGAGGGGTGGCCAGTCTTCGTTTGTCAGGTTGGATTTTCCCTTTTTCGGTTGTCATCCTGGAAGCCTCGAACGGCGAGGCTGAAGGATCCGGCAGAGGGGCGGCCAGTCTTCGTTTGTCAGGTTGGATTCCCTTTCGTCTGTCATCCTGGAAGCCTCGAATGGCGAGGCTGAAGGATCTGGACGAGGGGCGGTAAGTCGTTAGTATCTGAAGCTGGATGAGGGGCACAACCCCATAGCATAACCTTTTTCACCCAGAATGGAAGTTTTTAACAAAATCAAACATACTGCTCATCGTTTGGACAGCAGTGAGAATATGTTATTATTAAAGCGAAAAGTAAGTATTTCGAGTGAGATATGAAAACTTTTACGGCTTATGTAGAACAGGATCCGGAAACCGGGCTTTATGTCGGAATAGTCCCCGGAATTCCAGGTGCCCATACTCAGGGCGCTACGCTGGATGAACTACAGAAAAATATGAAAGAAGTCCTGGAGTTATGTTTGGAAGAATACGCTGGTTCCAGCCAGGATTTGCCTAAATTTGTAGGGCTTCAGCAGATTGAGATAGCTGCATGACACATCTTCCCATTGTTGATTTTAAGACAATGGAGAAGGTACTCATTAATTTGGGCTTTAAAAACACTCGCAGTAAAGGCTCCCATTTCTTTTAACGCTATCCTGATGGCAGAACCACTACTGTACCAAATCATGCGGGAAGAGATCTATCGCGTCCCTTAATCCGGGAAATTTTAAGAGAAATTGAAATTACACCGGAGCAGTTTAAGCAGGAATTGAGGTAAATCCAGGTTTTGTAATAAACATGGCCGCCTCGGTTACTGGTTTTTTTCCCCGAATTGGGTAAATCGCCAACCAATACTTCGTGTATTTTTTAGATATGGTAAAAACTGGGTTTAAATCGTCATAAGTCTTGTTTCTACTTGCATTCCCCCTTTCGGTTGTCATCCCTGGTGCCCCTTTTTCGTCTGTCATCCTGGAAGCCTCGAATGGCGAGGCTGAAGGATCCGGCGGCGGGGCGGCAAACTCTGAAGTCATGCCTTAACGAACCCCTCCCCTCCAGATTCTTCGCCCCGATCAGGTATGCAGGCGTTCTCGGGGCTCCAGAAAGACAACCTCCATGTCCTGCCATACCACCAGCTCAGCCTACCCCCTTTCCCCTCCCTGGTTTATCATCCTTAAACGGTCAAACCCGGATTTGCCTCTCCCTTGTAAGTGGCGGCGGTAATTGGTATTATTCGATTATCCTGTAGATCAACATCCGGTTAGCCGGCTGACAAAAGGGAGAAAACGGCATGGAAGAAGCGGTGGATGTCCTGTACGGTGTCAGCGGACATACCTATGATATGGTATACGACCTGTTTTTTACTCCTCACAGGTTGATTGTCATCAGAGTCCACAGCCCGCAAGATGTTAGCTGGTCGGTTTCGCCCTGGTTCTTCCTTTTTGGCAGTTGGATGGAAAGAAATAGAGAGAAAAATCAACGCCTTAAAAGGCTGCAGGACATCCGTTTGCAGGAAAAGACCCTGGCTCTGGATGAATTGGTCAAAGCCAGTCCCGGCAGTTTCATCATTCTATACACTGATGTCTCCTCTGTTCAGATATCCAGCAGTTTTTTTCAATACCAGATGAAGCTGCAATTGCTAAGCGAAGCATCAAAAAAACGTATGATGGCCTTTACTTTGCCTAATGAACAGGTCAAGACAGCCCGAGAGATCATCAATAAAGTATTTTCGACCAAACTAAAAAAATAACCCTTCTCACGTCAATTTTAGCTAACCCGGTCCACCTGCCAGATAAATCAGTATTATTCATAAATAATAAAAGAAAGCCGTTCCGAAAAATCAGCCCAATCTTAGAGAATAAGTTTCCGTTCATCCTGACAATGCCCCGGATAAAGGAAAAACAGCATGACTGAACAAATATTTACCAGTTGCACTCAGGGCGGCCCGGTTTTTGTTTATGTCAAAGACGGCCGGATTGTGCGCGTCAGGCCGCTGGCTTTTGACGAACGGGAAGAAGTGCCCACCTGGACGATCGAAGCCCGGGGGAAAACTTATGCCGCTCCCCGGCGGGTGGCGGTGGCCCCTTATGTGCTGGCCCAAAAAGCCCGCACATATGCTGAAAGCCGGATCCGTTACCCTTTGAAAAGAGT
>DATIKD010000114.1:0-1514 GCA_035477965.1 Dehalococcoidales bacterium
AGTTCTAAGTGGGTTTTCCCGGCTCTCTTTCTTCCGGTTCATCGGGCGATTTGAGTTCCGGAAGAGACGCCTCCGGGATACCTTTTTCTTTGCGCAAATCATCTATTTTTTTCAAAGAACGGTCCAGTGTTCTGGTGCGTATGCCGGCGAGTTTTTCATATTCTGCGGCGGTTTGTTGTATCCTGTTTCCCAGGGCTTCATGACATTTCTTGTATTCAGTCCACTGTTTATCAAACGTTCCCATCAAGGCTAATACCTGTGAGGCCGTTGACTGCAGCGTGAAGTTATCCACTTGCTGCCTGATCAGTGCCAGGATGGCGTATAGTGTGAAGGGTGAGCACAGTACCACTTTATTCCTTAATGATTCTTCCAGTATCTCCCTGTCGAACTGCTGTATAAAGTTATAAACTTGCTCACTGGGAACAAACACCAGCACATAGTCCAGGGTTTGTTCGGAAGGATTAATATAATCGCGGGTAGTTACCTCTTTAATTCTTTGCCGGGCGTCCCGCAGGAATTGAACTTTATATCCCTCTCTGGTAGATTCATGTTCTTCGGACATATATTTCAGATAACTATCCAGAGGGAACTTAATGTCCATATTTAGTTTCAGGTTTTGCGGAAGTAAAAAAGTATAGTCCGGTCGTGTGGCAACTGTTTCCTGAGTCTTTTGTTTGAGGTAGTTCACGCCTTCAATAAACCCTGCGAAGCGCAAAACGTCCTCCGCCATCCTTTCACCCCACTGACCCCGGGTCTGGGTATTGGCCAGAGCTGCCTGCAATTTGGATGTGGTAGCCTGTAATTTTTCGGTTTGTTGCGAAACGTTTCTTAAGTTGGCACTGATTTCGGCGGCTGATTTAACTCGGGCTGTTTCGGAGTCATTGAGCAGTTTTTCAACTTTGACCAGGTCAGTCCTGATGGTCTGCAAGGTCAAGTCGATCAATTGTTTTTTCGTATCCAGTTCACCTGCACTTTTCTGAGACTGACCGGCCATAGCTTGATTAGCCAGAAGTAAAAAGTCTTCTGAATTTTTCTTCAGAGCTTCGCGGGATAATGCCGAGAATGCCAGATCGGCTTGCTTCCGCTGGTTGCGATATACTAAATAGACCACCAGTCCACCCAGAACCAGACCCAGAATGAAGACAATAAAGTACTCCATCCAGTTCGCCTCCCTTCAAAATAATATTACTTACAAGGTTTGCCGGGTCGTTTCGTGACCAAAAGAGTGCAGAAATGCTTTTCTTAATCTGTCTCTGACCTTAAACCGGCGTGTCAACTAATTCTTACTGCTTTATTTGAATGTTGTCAATTAACTCCTGCCTGCCGGCAGACTGGCGGTTGCTGGACTTTTTCGCAGGCTTTCAAGTTTGAGGCAGGTTGATCTAAACTATTGGTTGATTTAAAGCCAGGCGGGTTAATTATTGGGTCAGGAACGTAAGAGCCTTTAGTTTTAGGCAAAAAAGGACGAGAAGCATTGTAGTATTTTTTGTATAGTGAGTTTACTCCGGATAGAT
>DATIKD010000115.1:0-2755 GCA_035477965.1 Dehalococcoidales bacterium
GTCCGACCGGTGGAATAAACACTCCTCCGGCGGCGGTCACCACTTCACCACCGGTTGCCATTTCTCCGTCCGTCAGCCCGCAGGATACCATTCAGCCCGCCACAACTCCCTTACCAACCAGTCCTTCGCCTGCTCCGCCGACTGTTACCCAGCCTCCGGCGGCTTCTCCCTTAACTACTCCTGCCGTCACTCAATCTCCCACACCGGTCCAAAAGCCTTCTCCATCTCCCACTCCCACCGGTCTGCCATTTCCCACCGTAGTATATAAACCCGCGGCCGCTCCTTACATCCCTTCCGGTCAGGAAATGGAGCTGGTAAAATACGTACTGCAATTGATTAACAAAGACCGGGCCGATCATAATGTTCCGCCGGTTGAACTGGCTTTTAACGCCGCTGCACAAAAGCACGCTCAGGATATGTTTACCCACAAGTTTTTGGCCCACTGGGGCACAGACGGACTGAAGCCCTATATGCGGTACACTCTGGCCGGCGGCTTCAATCTGGAAGGTGAAAACGCCGCTTATAGCTTCGGCAACGTTGCCTTTGATGTAAAAACCGAAATAGCCGCGCTTCAGTGGGCCATGGTTTATGATGATGCCGCCTCCAACTGGGGTCACCGCGATACCATGTTGAACCGGATGTACTCCAGAGTCAGCATCGGATTGGTGTATGACGCCAATCATCTGGCCCTGGTGCAGCAATTTGAATCCGATTTTGTTGAATTTTTCCAGCCGCCCACGCTAAACGGAAATATTTTATCCCTGAGCGGCCAGTTCAAAATGAAGGGCCTCACCTTAAATAACGCGGCCATTACCTTTGATAAACTACCGCAACCTTTGACAGCCGCCGAGTTGAAAGCTGGACCGTATCATTCCTACGGATTAGGTCCTCAAGTTGGCTGGGTTTTCCCTCCCCCGCCGCCCGGTGCCACATACGCCAATCTTCCGGCTGGTGCAGTCGTCGCCGGCAAGGGCCTGGTCAAGGAAGAGATATTCTGGCTGGAGGCGGATATCAGTACTATTCTGACCAGGGGACCGGGAGTGTATACCGCTTGCCTGATCGCAGTCAAGGAGGGCCGCCCCACCAATTTCACTAATTATTCCATCATAGTGAAATAAAACGGGGCTTACTGCCCAGCAGCCAGCCTGTCTTTCAAGGCCTTCAGTCTGGTTTCGCACTCTTCCGGCGTGCCCTTTTGCAGAATGTGATAAATTTCGCTGACTGCCATAATATCCAGCTTGAGTTTTTTCTGCCGGGCAGCCGCTTGAGCAGGATTACAAAAACCGTAAGCCAGGCTCTGCTCGATGGCAAAAGCCGCTGATTGCATAATCATCTCTGCAATCATTTGTTTGTTGGTTACTTCAGTTTCATAGTTTAACCACTGCAACCAGGAAGGCCCTGATAGAGCGGCGATGTATTCCTCCAGTGTCCGGTACAGCACTTTATAGCCGTATTGCTGGGGAGAATCGAAAGCGGGTGAACCGGGATCAAGCAAAATCGGTCCCATGATGGGCCCACCCAGCGGCAAACTGCCCAGGCCTAAAGAGGACTGCCTGGCCAGCGCTATACTCTCCAAAGAGGACAACTTGTCCCATAACTCCCAGGTCTCCAGCATTTCCTGGCGGGTTTCAGCGGCAAGGCCGGTAGATAAAAAGGTAGTGACCGGTACCAGATGGCGATGGCAAATTTGCACGGTTTTCAAAAATTCGGCAGTAGAATAATGGCGGCC
Source organism: Dehalococcoidales bacterium (assembly GCA_035477965.1). Taxonomy (GTDB): domain Bacteria; phylum Chloroflexota; class Dehalococcoidia; order Dehalococcoidales; family UBA3254; genus DATIKD01. The sequence continues at coordinate 1,730 of DATIKD010000115.1, forward strand.
TAATTTAGCCCGCACTTTATCCGAACCTGTATCCGGACAAATATGCACTGTGACCTGCCTGCCGGTGGAGACTATCAAACGGACAAATTCCTCATCCGCGGGTACCAGCAGATCAATAGACAGACGGTCTATTTCCAGTTCGGGGTCCTTTAATAACCGGAACAACTCATTACAATAAACCTGTCCCGCCGGCCGCGGGTCCTGGTAAAGGCCAATGACGCGGATTCCCTGAGTGTTCAGGCTCTTTATATCCTGGTGGATTTTGGCCGGACTGCGAAAAGCCGGTTTATCCATTCCCAGATACTTTTTGTAACTATAGGCCGAACCGCCGCAGATGGCACAGTTGTAGACACAGCCGCGGCACACTTCCAAACTCCAGCGCGGCACGATTCCGGGGGCAAAAATTGAGGTGCGGGGTTCCAGTAAATCCAGCCTGGTGTAATCAAATTCATCCAGGTCGGTACTGGGCTTAGCCAGAGGCGTCACCTGCACGGTTCCCCTCTCATTCCGATACGTCAGGTTGGGAGTAGGAGTTATATGGCGGTTTTTTTCGAGGGCCCGCATGAATTGCAGAAAAGGTTTTTCAGCCTCAGCCCGGATGACGGCATCAATAAAAGGGTATTTTTGGATTATCTCCTGGTGGAAACAGGTAGCCGTCAGTCCACCCATCACGACCAGCGCATCAGGGTGATGCTGTTTGCATAACCTGGCCACATCCATCGCACCGGGGGAATGCTGTTGAAAGTGCAGACCCACCGCCAGCACCTGGGCCGATAGGCTTTTCAGATGTTGTTCGGCGTCAAAAAGGGGGTTTTCCAGCATGCGGTCGCCAAGATTATCTATGATCACTTTATAGCCATGCCTGTCCAGGTATTCCGCCAGGCTCAATAATCCAATGGGCACTTTATTGAACTGAACCTGCTCCACCGAGGCTCCCATCGGACCCGGGAAGATGGCTTTTTTACGGAAATCAAAAATGGCCGGAGGGTGAATGAAGATTACATCATATTGAGGCATACAGATTTC
>DATIKD010000116.1:0-1965 GCA_035477965.1 Dehalococcoidales bacterium
TGGCCGGAGTGTGGATTGCCGCGCTGATGGACTTCTGGCCGCTGGCGCAGAGGGCTTTATATCCAATTCTGGTGGTATCCCAGACCGTGCAGATACTGGCTATCGCACCCATTCTGGTCATCTGGTTCGGTTTCGGGTTGACGCCTACGATCTTTATTGTGATCCTGTTCTGCTTTTTCCCTCTGGTGGTTAATACTGCGGATGGATTGATGTCCGCTGACCCGGAATTGAGTGCGCTTTTACGGTCGATGGGGGCCGACAGATGGCAAATCTGGCGGATGGTACGCCTGCCCTCAGCTTTACCCTCCTTTTTTTCCGGATTGAGGCTGGCGGTAACTTACAGTGTGGTGGCGGCCACTATCGGTGAATGGGTGGGCGGGTCGCCCGGTCTGGGACTGTATATGCTTAAGTCTAAAAACGCGCTGGAAACTGACCAGGTTTTTGCGGCGATGTTTATTACTTCATTACTGAGTATAGCCCTGTTCATGCTGATCTTCGGCATCGAACGCTGGGCTTTACCCTGGTACTATTCCAAAAAAAGAAAAGAACAGTGGGAGGGGACCGGTATTTACTGAGTTGAGGAGGAGTATGATATGAAAAAACTGTTTTTTGGGGTGCTACTGATTTTGGTTCCAATTGTACTGACCGGCTGCGGGAGAGCGGCGGAAAATAACCTGACCCCGGTCAAGTTGATGCTGGACTGGGTGCCCAATACCAATCACACCGGTATCTTTGTGGCGCAAGAAAAAGGGTATTTCAAGGAAGCCGGACTGGAGGTCGAAATAATACAACCGGGTGAGGTCTATCCGGAAGCGGCGGTGGCCAGCGGGGTGGCCGATTTTGGCATCAGCTTTCAGGAGATCGTGACTCTGGCACGGCGCGATAATGTGCCGATAGTTTCAATCGCGGCGGTGCTTCAGCATAATACTTCCGGTTTTGCTTCTTTAACCAGTCTTAAGGTGACCGGTCCGGCCGGTTTTGAGGGATTACGCTATGGTTCTTTCGGATCACCTTTCGAAGAGCCGACCATTAAGGTGCTGATGGAGTGCCGCGGCGGCGATTTCAGTAAAGTTAAAATTGTACAAACCGGATTTTCCGATCCCCTGGCTTTGCTGGCTGAAAACCAGATAGACCTGGCCTGGATATTTTACGGCTGGCAGGGCTTTCAGGCTAAAAAGATGGGCATAGATTTAAATGTGGTGATGATGAAGGATTTCTTGGCTTGCATTCCGGACTATTATACACCTATCGTAATTACCAATGAGGACATTATTAAAAATAAACCCCAAACTGTGACCGCGCTGTTAAAAGCGCTTTCCAGAGGCTACACCTTCGCGGCCGAAAACCCGGAGGAATCAGCTCAGATCCTGGTATCAGCCGTGCCCGAACTGGACAAAGAACTGGTCAGGGCCAGCCAGAAATGGCTTTCTCCTTATTACATAGCCGGAGCGCCGCGCTGGGGAGAACAGAAAGAGAGTATCTGGAACGAATATGCCGGATGGATGCTCAAGCACGGTGTGCTGGCGGGTCCGGTCGAGATCGAAAAGGCTTTTACCAATCAGTTTTTACCCTAGACATATAGTTTACATAAAGTCAGAGCGGAGTTTATTGAGGCAACATGGTTGCAGCGCGTATCGAATTCAGGCACATCAACAAGGCCTTCAAAGCCGGGAACCGCTCATTACCAGTTTTGGAAGATATCTCTTTCAGGGTGATGCCCGGTGAGTTTGTGACCATCATCGGGAAAAGTGGAAGCGGCAAGAGCACGTTATTCAATTTGTGCGTGGGCCTGCTGGAACCGGATGAGGGTGAGATTCTTTTCGACGGTGAAAAGGTGCAGAGTCGAACGGGTAAAGTGGGTTACATGCCCCAGCATGACCTGTTGCTGCCGTGGCGTAGTGTGCTGGACAATGTCCGCATCCCCCTGGAAATCCAGGGAGTTGCCAAACCTATATCGCGGCAAAA
>DATIKD010000117.1:0-3822 GCA_035477965.1 Dehalococcoidales bacterium
CAAATAACCGCTATCCAGGGCGGCGGTCATTTTTTCCGGCTTGAATTTGACTGTTCCTACCATATCCGCAAATATCTCCAGTGTGGAGAGCAGGGTATCAAAGGTGTCAAACAGGCCTTCCTTGTCCTCCTGCATATCGGAATTATAAGCCAGCGGTAGTCCTTTCATAGTAGTCAGAAGCGCCATAAGATGCCCGTACACCCTTCCCACTTTACCTCTGGCCAGTTCGGCCACGTCCGGATTCTTTTTCTGCGGCATGATGCTGCTGCCGTGAGCATAGGCATCATCCATTTCCAGAAATCCAAACTCAGAGGTTGACCAAAGAACCAGTTCTGTTGCCAACCGGGAAAGATGCATCATGCAGAGGCTGGCGGCCGCTTCAAATTCAATCACAAAATCACGGTCAGCTACTGCATCCAGGCTGTTTTGACTAAGGCGGCTGAACCCGAGTTGCCTGGCTACGTATTTGCGGTCAATATTATATGCTACGCCGGCCAGCGCTCCACTGCCCAAAGGCATCACATCCGCCCGCCGGTAACAGTCCTCAAAACGCTCAAAATCTCTCTGCAGCATCTCAAAATAAGCCAGCAAATGATGCGCCAGACTAACTGGCTGGGCACGCTGCAAATGGGTATAACCCGGCAAAACTGTACTCTGATTCTGTTCGGCCAGGCGGACCAGCACTACCTGTAAATTATCAATTGCCAGATTAATTTCAACAATGGCATCCTTGATAAACAGGCGAGTGTCCAGCGCCACCTGATCATTGCGGGAACGGGCAGTATGCAGACGCGCACCAGCCTGGCCAATCATCTCGGTCAGCCTGGTTTCAATGGCCATATGGATATCTTCAGATTCGGGTCTGAACTCGAACTGCCCGGATTTGATTTCTTTATCTATGGCCTTTAGACCTTTAACAATTGCCCTCGCATCTTCCTGACGGATAATTTTTTGTTTGGCCAGCATTTTAGCATGGGCAATAGACCCCAGTATATCGTAATGAAACAAGCGCCGGTCAAAAGGCAAAGAGGCGGTATATTTGGCCACCGCTTCAGACGCTTCTTTTTTGAAACGACCGCGTATCAGACTCACTTTTTAACCTTCCTGGTTTTCTTTTCAGTTTTAATGCTTTTCAAAACGCTTTCTTCGCCTATGGGTTGAATCTGGGCCTGGATTCGGGTCTGCAGACCCCATAGTTGAATGAACCCCACTGCATGGCTCTGGTCAAATGTATCACCTTTATCGTAAGTTGCCAGTTTAAATGAGTATAGAGAATAGGGAGATTTGCGCCCGGCCACCATTGAAGTACCTTTGAATAACTTCATTCTGACCACCCCCGTCACAAAGCGCTGGGTGCTTTTCACATACGCCGCCAGGTCCTGGTGCATGGCGCTGAACCAGCCTCCATTATAAATCAGGTCAGAATATTCCACTGCCACTTTTTCTTTAAATCTCTGCTGCTGCTTGGTAAGGCACATTTGTTCCAGTGCCATATGGGCCTGGATCAAAACTACCGCCGCCGGCGCTTCATAGACCTCTCTGGATTTGATTCCCACCAGCCGGTTCTCAATATGGTCTATGCGGCCCACTCCGTTCTCCCCGGCAATCTGGTTCAGTTTATCGATCAAGCTAATTCCATCCATTTTCAGGCCGTCCAGGGCCACCGGAATACCCTGCTCGAATTCTATTTCCACATAAGCCGGCTTGTCCGGTGTTTTATCCGGATCACGAGTCCAGGCAAAGGCATCGGCTGGCGGTTCATTCATGGGTTCTTCCAGGATACCGCACTCAACGGCCCGTCCCCACAGGTTTTCGTCAATAGAATAAGGGCTCTTTTTGGTAACCGGAATAGGAATTTTGTTTTTGTGGGCATACGCGATGGTTTCTTCGCGCGTCATGCCCCATTCCCGGGCCGGCGCAATAATTCTCAAGTCAGGGGCCAGAGTGTTAATTCCCATATCCAGCCTGACCTGGTCATTACCCTTTCCGGTACAGCCGTGAGATACAGCTCTGGCTCCATTCTCCAGCGCTACTTCCACCAGAAGTTTGGCAATCAGAGGCCGCCCCAGCGCCGTTGCCAGCGGGTAGCAGCTTTCATATATGGCGTTAGCCTGCAGAGCCGGCCAGCAGTAATCTTCAACAAAAGTCTTTTTGGCATCTATTACGTATGCTTTTTTGACCCCCAGTTTTTCCGCTTTCTTTTTAATCCCATCCAAATCACGGACATTGCCGATATCTACCGTCAGCGTAATCACTTCCATGTTGTAATGTTCCGGTACCCATTTAATAGCCACCGAAGTATCCACTCCCCCGCTGTAGGCCAGAACAACTGTTTCCATAACTAACTCCTTTCAGAAATAATTTTCATTTTAACTGGGGTTATTGCCTGGGCGCTTGCCAGCCGGCTAATAATTCAAACTCACCAGAGCCTCATCCAGTATCTGTATTCCTTCATCAATGTCATCTCGGGCAATAATCAAAGGGGGTATGACTCGCAGCAAATTGGGTTTCAAAAAGTTGATGACCAGGCCTCTTTCCAGACAGGCGTACATTACCTTCTCAGCGATTTCCTGCTTGAATTCCACACCCAACAACAGCCCCATACCCCTGACATCTGAGATTACCGGGTGCTTTTTCTGCAAATTTTTAAGCTGGAGTGTCAGGTATTTACCCATTTTCTCAGCATTATCAGGCACATCTTTTTCGATGATGTAACGGGTCACGGCATATCCGGCAGCACAGGCCAGAGGATTGCCGCCGAATGTCGTCCCGTGTTCGCCCGGGCTGAAAACGGCGGTTCTTTCTTTGGATAGAATCGCTCCGATGGGTACTCCGCTGGCAATTCCCTTGGCCAGAGTAATCACATCCGGCTCCACTCCAAATACCTGGTAGCCGAATAATTTGCCCAAACGTCCCATACCGGTTTGAACTTCATCATAAATCAACATCAAATTCTTTTCATCACACCAGGCTCGCAGTTGTCGGAGGTAGTCAATGGAAGGGATGTTCACTCCCCCTTCGCCCTGCAGAGGCTCAATCATAACAGCGCAGGTAGCCTGGGTGGTAGCCTGTTTTACAGCTTCGATGCTGTTATATTCCACGTTGACAAAACCGTTCACAAGGGGCAGATAAGGCTTTTGCATTTTAGCCTGGCCGGTAGCCGCCACCATCGCCAGCGTACGCCCGTGAAAAGACATGTAGGCTGTAATCACCTCGCTGGCACCATTCAGTTTTAAAGCTCCCCAGCGTCTGGCCAGCTTGACAGCACCCTCATTGGCCTCCGCTCCGCTGTTGCAGAAAAACACCTTCTGGAAGCAACTGCTGGTGACCAATAATTCCGCCAGCTTTCCCAGGGGCAGGGTGTAATAAGCGTTGGAAACATGTATCAGTTCCCGAGCTTGTTCGATCAGAGCTTTGGTCAGTACCGGATGACAGTGCCCCAGGCTGTCTACCGCCCAGCCTCCCACAAAATCCAGGTACTCTTTTCCGTCTTCATCCCATAACCGCACTCCCTGTCCTTTAACAAAAGTCACCGGGATGCGATTAATGAAGTTCATCATGTATTTTTTAGTCAGTTCCTGGGAACTGCTCAATTTTCTATTTTGCATTCTCTCTTCCTTTTTTAGCTCTTCTGGATGGAAGTGCCTCCCTCGGTTTTATCAATCTCTTTCAATAACGCATGCGGCACTCTGCCATCGATGATACGGGTTGACAGGCAGGCAGCCAGCGACCTGATGCCGGCGCGGATTTTTGGAATCATTCCGCCCGAAGCTGTCCCGGATGCGATCAAAGCTTCAGCTTCAACCACGGTCAGTCGAGGTA
>DATIKD010000118.1:0-2865 GCA_035477965.1 Dehalococcoidales bacterium
CCGCTGGCTTTTTGATGTCAGCCTGGACAAGATTGACATTTTGATTCATCCCCAGAGTATAGTGCACTCCATGGTGGTGCTGGTAGATGGTTCAGTTAAAGCCCAGTTGAGTTTTCCGGATATGCGTTTACCCATTCAATATGCCCTGACTTATCCCGAGCGAATAGTTAATGAGAGTCTGCCGGCCCTGGACTGGCATAAAGTTGGGATATTACAATTTGAAAAACCCGATATGGAAGCCTTTCCCTGCCTTAAACTGGCGTTGGAGGCCGGTAAAAAAGGCAGCACTTATCCGGCTGTTTTATGCGGGGCAGACGAAGCGGCAGTGGAACTTTTTCTGAATCGTAAGATCCCTTTTACCGGTATTCCCAGGCTAATTGAGAAAGTGCTGAAAAAACACAAGAAGACTGAAAACCCGACTCTGGAGAATATTTTGGAAGCAGAAAAATGGGCCAGAGAACTGGCTTTCCAACTATCAGGAGGTAAATAGTGGAAGTTTTTACCGCTATCGTGGCGTTTATAATAATTCTGATAATTCTGGTAATAGCCCATGAATTCGCTCATTTCATTACGGCCAAATCCAAAGGGGTGAAAGTCCATGAATTCGGGATTGGTTTCCCGCCCCGCATCTGGGGCATAAAAAGGGGTGAGACCCTTTATTCCATCAATGCCCTGCCGCTGGGAGGATTTGTCAAATTATCCGGTGAAGAAGACCCGCAAGCTGAACGGAGTCTGGCCAGCAAAGGATACGGAACTCGTTTACTGGTCCTTTCTTCAGGTTCCTTAATGAACCTGATCCTGCCATTATTTATCGCAGCCCTGGCTTTCATTATCCCGCATAACAATTATTATCCCACCCGGACTATTACCGAAGTGGTGCCGGATAGCCCGGCTCAGTTAGCGGGCCTGCAGGTGGGTGATACGATACTGGCGATTAATAGCGAAGTAATGGATCAATACTCTCAAATACAAAAGGCTATCCGTTCCAACCCGGAGGTAGAGATCAGCCTGAAAATTCAGCGAGCGGATGGCAGTGAAAGCACACTCATGGTAACTCCCAGACTGGATACACAGACCGGTTACGGTTTGATAGGCATCCGTCCCGGCGAGGAAGTGATAAGGGAAAGTCTGCCAATCTGGGAAGCCTTTCCGCGCGGAGCGGCTTTTTGCTGGAACATGCTGGTTGGATATAAAGATGCGGTGGGACAGGCCTTTGCAGGCGCAGAATCCATGCGGCTGATTGGTATAGTGGGGATGACCGAAGTAACCGGTAAGGCTGCCCAGCAGGGCTTTTCTACCCTTTTGCTTTTCGCGGCTTTTATCAGCATCAACCTGGGAATTATCAACCTGCTGCCTTTGCCGGCCCTGGACGGTGGACGCATATTCTTTGTCTTTCTGGAGATGCTGCGCGGCGGCAGGAGGATTTCTCCCAGGGTTGAAGGTCTAATTCACGGCATCGGCTTTTTGCTCCTGATAGGCTTGATGCTTTTGTTGGTCTACAGTGACGTTGCCCAATTGATTACCACAGGTAGTGTGCTTGGCCCTTAAAAGTGCTTGGCCCTTCACATTGCAATTTATTAGCAGGTCAACTATACTATTCGTTTAAGACGGGAAAGAAAATTATCGCTTTCCTGATTAACGAAAGGAGGAACAGCATGCTCAAGGATTTCAAAGCCTTCATTATGAAGGGCAACGTGGTAGACATGGCAGTCGGTATCATTATCGGTGTTGCTTTCGGGTTGATTATCAGTTCTTTGGTCAAAGACATGATAATGCCGCCCATCGGTCTGCTGCTGGGAAATGTTGACTTTCAGAATCTCTTCGTTGTTATTAAAGAGGGCGCCACACCCGGACCTTATGCTTCGCTGGCGGCGGCTCAGGCTGCCGGGGCTGTCTCCATCAACTACGGTGTTTTTATCAACACCCTCATAAACTTTTTGATCATTGCGGCTGTTTTGTTCTTCTTCGTCGTTCGTCCCGTGGCCCAGTTAAATGCCAAAAAAGCTGCTGCCGCTCCGGTTGCCGCTCCTACCACCAAAGAATGCCCCTATTGTGCTTCCTCTATCCCGATCAAAGCCACCCGCTGTCCCAACTGCACATCTGAATTGAAGAAATAAATACGGGTTAAGACAAAAAAAGGGCTGCCCCGGTCTGGGGCAGCCCTTTTTGTTATGTTTCCGGCTACCGCTTATTATAAAAAACGAAAATGCACCCGTTGTAATAGAAGAACTGAGCGCCGCACAAATAATGGTTTACCCAACTCTCCACCTTTTCTTTTAAAAAGGGTTCTCCCATTTCTAATCCCGTATGGTGATTTTCTTTGATCGGTTCGCGAATAAAAGCCATGCGGTAGTTCTCTGCAATCCTCTTCAGGCAGGTTTCGGCGTCTTTCAGATGATGTAAGACTCCCCACATCACAGCCAGTTCGCCCTGCGGGATTTTAGTTTCCAAATCCATGATCTCAGCTTGAATCCCGCGTTTTTTGGCGCGTTTTACCAGGGCCGGATAAACATCAAAACCGCGTAGACGAGCCGGTTGAAAGACTTCTTTCAGATGACAGGTTATACGGCCGTCGCCACAGCCCAGATCATCCATTTCCCGGTGCTTGAAGACGGGAGGCACACGCTCGTTCACCAGCCTTAACTGTTCCCTGATTGGTGTTCCGATTACCGGACTGGTGCCAAAGAGGCTGTATATCAGCTTTTGAATATGATTATCCATCCGTATACCCTCCCTGCGCATCATCAGAAAAATAAGCTGCGGATAAAACCGATGCCAAGGTAACCGGCATAAGCAATGATACCGGCTTTTAAAATGTTGCCGGCCACGCACAGAATAAAAAATTTTACTAACCTGAATTTCAAA
>DATIKD010000119.1:0-5820 GCA_035477965.1 Dehalococcoidales bacterium
GTACAAAGACTGGGTGGGCGGGAAAGGCAGGAGAGCAGACGCCTCATTGATAGCATTATCAATCAAACTAAAATCAATCGGTGTTTTTAATCCGGTTATCCGGCAAATCGCTTCGGTCACTTTCCGGATAGAAAATTCACCGGTGCGCGGCAGGACATCTTTCCCATGGATTTGATTTGTAGTCCCAAACTGCTGAGCCAGGGCCCTGAGGTGGTTTTCGATATAAGGTTCGAGTTCCTCCACGACCAACACTTCATTGTTATTGAGGAGAAAGTCTTTTATCAGTTTCTCTGGTAAGGGGTAGGGAGTCCCAATTCTTAAAATGGAAACTTTATCGTCAATGTTCAGCCATTTAAGCGATTCCAGCAAAAAACTGTAAGAGATGCCGGAAGTGATAATGCCAAGTTTGCTGTTTTTTACTAACTTCAGGTTATTGTAGCTCCAGGAATTGACCGCCTCTTTGATTTTGTTAAGTCTCTCGATCATTAATACCCGGTGTTTCCGGGCTACTGCCGGCAGAAGTACCAGTTTGTCCGGGTCTTTATCCAGCTTAAAGGTAGACGAATCCAGGCGGATATTGCCCAGAGTTATATCACTGCGGGAATGACCAATGCGGGTAGCTGAACGCAGGATAAATGGCTGACCAAATTCTTCAGATAGCCGGAAAGCATCTACCAGCATCTCCTTGGCTTCCTGGGCAGAAGAAGGTTCCAGTATGGGGAGAAAACCCTCTTCCGCAATGAACCGGTTGTCCTGTTCATTTTGAGAACTCCACTGGCCGGGGTCTTCGGCTTCTAACAGCACCAAACCACCCCTGGCTCCGATATAGGCGGCTGACATAATTGAGTCAAGGGCTACGTTGACACCCACATGTTTCATTACGGCCAGTCCGCGAGCACCGCAAAGAGAGGCTCCAAAGGCCAGGCCGAAAGCCACCTTCTCATTTACCGACCATTCGATATACATTTTGCCTAAGCTAGTGCGGTGCCCAAAAAGAGTTTCGACAATTTCGGTTGAAGGAGTACCGGGATAGGCAGCAACTACCCTCGCTCCGGCTTCAATGGCTCCGCGTGCCAGGGCTTCGTTGCCCAACATAAACATGCGAGCACCGGGTTTATCCGAAGTCAAAGTAATTTTAGGTTGTTTTTCCACTCCACTATCCTTTTAAAATCATTTGATAAACAATACCTGTATGCCGGTTAAGATTAGCATACAGGTATTATGCGGCTGGTTTCAAATTTGAGTAAAAATTAACGTCTCTTTAGAGAAACGGGTTCATCACCGGCAGTTTGGACAAAGCCGTATTCTTCAGTCTTGAAAACGTTTTCTTTGAGGTCTTCTTTGGAGCACTTATAAACTTTACATAACAGACAGGTTAAATCGGGCGAACCATACATCGGGTCGAGGTGATCATTGCTGGTCAAGACGTTAGGATTGGAAATAAACAATCCATGAAAACCTTTGGCCGGCTCTTCCGGATAGAAGCAGTTGGCGGTGGCCATCACCATCCCTTTCAAAATGCCGGGAGTAACACGAGCTTTTTGCCGCACGCGGCCTCTGGGTGACTCAATCCAGATCCAATCGCCGTCTTCAATACCATATTTCCTGGCAGTTTCAGGATGCATTTGAGCGGTAGGATATTCCATAAAACTGCGCAGCCAGGGAATATTACGATACTGAGACAGGAAATAGAACGGCTGACGGTAACCGCTGCTCAATATCAGGGGATAATCTTTGTAGGTGTTGGGAGTGGAAACGGGGCTCTCACCCGGTTCATTATATTGAGGCAGGGGATCGTAGCCCATGGCTTCCAGAGCCTTCGAATGGAATTCAAATTTTCCAGTAGGAGTCGGGAAACCGCCGCCTTTTTTCCAGTAGTCCGTCTTGTACTTATAATACACCTGGTCTTTACCCCAACAACCGCTAATCAGGCGAGTTTTGAAATCCTGCCAGGTAAGATTGCCTTTCTTTAGTTCTTCATCCAGACAGGCTTCTTCATTTTCGAACCAGTATTTGGGAGCCACACGCTTACCCACTTCGTTGAATATCCAGAGATCGGATTTGGCTTCACCGGGTGGTTCAATAACTTTATTATGAGCCTCAATCATGAAACGGGGATGCATATCATAGATGTCATCCAGTTCCAGCCAGTGCGCGGCTGGCAGGACGATATCAGCGGCTTCAGCCATGGGGCCCATAAAGAGATCGCAGTGTACCAGGAAATCCACTTTCTTAATAGCTTCAACTACTTCATTAGTGTTAGCCAGATGGACGATTTGCTGTCCGCCGACGCTGAACCAGACCTTAATCGGGGAATCACCGGATATTATCTTTTTAATAAGCGTATCCGGATTGCAGGTACGTGCGGCGCCCATTTTAAACTTATCGCCACCCACGATCTTCTTTTTGTTTTCTTCCGGAATAGGAATTTGCAGATAAAAATCTTCAATCAGGCCGGTTGCCGGCAAGACCCAGCTTATCATGCTTCCAGGCCTTTCAATGTTGCCGCAAAGCCCCATCAAACAGGTTATAGCCCGCAGGGTATAACCGCAATTTGCCTGGCGTTCAAGAGAACTGCCTACCTGTATACAACCTGGAGTATCGATTGCAAACAATCTTGCGGCCTGGATTATTTTCTCTTTGGGGACCCAGGTAATTTCAGCAACTTTTTCAGGGGTGAAATCTTTTACACGGTCTTTAAGTTCATCAAAGCCGAAGGTCCATTTTTCTACGAACTCTTTATCAAAAATGCCTTCGTTGATAATAACGTTCATCATGCCCATGGCCAATGCGCAATCTGTGCCCGGCCTGGGTTGCAGCCAGAGGGTGGCACGAGAAGAAAAAGCGGAAGCGCGAGGATCGATAATTATCAGGTTTTTGGCATAAGTCAAAGAATTCAAGAACCAGTAAGCCATTTCGGAATCGGCGCTGGAGATTTCAAGCTGTTTGGCCCACATGATATGAGTTTTAGGAAATTCGCCTCCCCACCCGTGGTAATCACAATACAACCTCCCGTAGCCGGTAACCAGGGCATATAAACCGAGCCGGGGGCTATGACAGACATAGCCGGGAGTGATAATATTGCCGGTACCAATAGAGCGTGCCAGCCGGTGAGTATAACGGTTATAGCCTCTCCCGGTGCCCTGTGAAATGGCGATTGAAAATGGCCCATACTGGGAAATCGCATCTTTCATCTTGTTTTCGATGGTATCCAGGGCTTCTTTCCAGGTGATTCGCTTCCACTTGCCGCTGCCTTTTTCACCATCCCTTTTTAGCGGATATTTCAGGCGGTAAGGATTATCTATATGCTGAATGCTGGAAAGACCTTTTGAACACATGGTACCGCGGGTAGTCGAATCGGGATTGCCTTCAATTTTTATAATTACCCCGTCTTCAACGGTTACTTTTACGCCACATCCCCCGTGACAGCTTTTACAGGTGGTGAGAACTACTTTACGCTCGGACATCGATCGGGCCCCTTTTTATCGAATCTTTTGAAAATAGCGGGTTGTACATGCCGGATTTTAAGACGCAATACCGAAGCATCGCTCCACCGGTGACTTCACATACCGTGCCAAATATTAACACAGCCGCTGCGGCTTCGTGCCATATCAGGGTATAGATTGCGATTATGGCCGGTATAACGATTCCCAGCAATACAACTCCAACCCAGAACTGGGGAGAAATACTGCCTCTAATTTGCATCAATACTGATTTTTTCCCAACCCCCTCCCGTCTGGAGGCAATGAAAAGGTAGAGGGAGATTAAAAGTACGTTTATTATCAACATTATACGGGTGCCGGCTTCAGAGGCCTGCAGATTAACGCTTGGGTCATAGACACCGATGGCTGTCATCATGCCAAACCCACCCAGAATTGCACAGGCTACAAAAAGCACCGGTAAGAGTGAAAGGTCCCAGAAAGGGACCCCTTTAACCTTGTTGAGGACAAAACCGGTATAGGTGGCAACACACAGGGCAAACACACCGGAAACGATTTTCAATGCCAGAATAAGTGCGGTTTGCTCAGGGAGAAAATATGAAGCCAACATCAGGAGAAATCCAAATCCGGCAAAGCCTGCGACGAACATCAAGCCTCGGGATAACCATGAAGTTTGAGGATGCATAATCAGCCGCCAGAAACGCGAAGGGCGCCCCAGGAAGGCAAAGTGCAATCCTCCCTTAATTACGGCCACAATTATCCAGCCGATTAGCATACCCCATAAAGAATTGAAGAATAAAGAGACTATAAACAAACCTCCGCCCAGACCTCCGGTATAAAAAGCCAGCCACAGGATCAGGCCGCGTTTCTCAATCCATTCGGTCTGACGGTTGCCGGTAACCATCCAGTCCTGGGTTATCATCCATTGTCTTGCTGTCTGCATATTACTTACCTTCCTCCTTATTTAGATTGGCAAAGATAAGGCGGGCACTTTCGACCTGTGTGCTTAATCCGGGCATGTGGCTAGCGGTTTGAGCTTCAAAAGGTGCAATATTGGAAGGAGCATTACCAATACCTGGATCAATGTAGTATACTGACGGATCTGTTTCATATTCCTCGTGTAACCTGTAACCCAGATGGGCTTTTATCAGTTTTGAAACTTCGCTGTTGGGGTCTTCCAGATCACCAAAAGTGAGGGCTCTGGCCTGGCAGGTATTAACACAGGCTGGAGTTGCATCTCTGTCAACCCCCGGTTTAAGACCTTTGGGGAGACCTTCATCAATGCGTTCCATACAAAAATTGCATTTCTCGGTCGTCCCAACCTGATGCGGATAAAGCTTTTCACCTTTTTTCTCAAAACTGGTCTTACGGTGGCCGGGGAACTGACCGGGATTTTTATCCTTTGAAAGAAAAGTGCGGTTTTGATATGGACAGGCAATAACGCAATAACGGCATCCTGCGCACTTATTCTGGTCCACCTGGACTATTCCGTCTGAACGCCTGGTAGTAGCCTGCGTTGGGCATACTTCTACACAGGGGGCGCTTTTACATTGATTGCAGCGTACGGGTACGGTAGTTATTTCAGGCCCGTAACCCGTCTCCTTTTCCCAGGCAATCAGACGCGGCCAGGTTATACGTAAAGGCAGAAAATGCTCAACCCGGCAGGCCGCGACACAAGCATGACAACGCATACAGCGCGACAGATTGATGACCATACCCCATCTCATAGATTGTTCCTTTTCCGATTTATAATCAAATGTAAACACTATGGCATATCAATATCCATTCTACGATATTGTCAAAACGATAAATATGACTGGTATCACTATGTGAGTTTAGTCACTTGTACAGAGTGCATCTTAATCTCCAATGAAGAGAAATTAACATTACAAATCACTCCTGTCCAAAATATAAATCAGTAACGAGCCTGGGTTAAGACTGGTTATTAGGATAATAACTCAATTTTTCATCATAGAGGTGTGAAAAAAGGTGTCATGCTGGAGGCCTCGAAAGGCGAGGCCGAAGCATCTGGAGGAAGGGTACAACCTTATGAAACACCATTAACAACCAGAAAGGATGATTTTTTCTAAGTTGTCAATCATTTTGAGCATAATTTGGATAGCAGTGATTACGATTAATTATTTATAGCTAATAAACAAATATAAAACCTGAAATCCGGCAACAGACTATTGAAGATAAAAATACTTAAAGCCTTAAACGCCTTGAGGTAAAGTGTTTTAGTTTAATTAAATGGTTCAGCTAGATTTGTTTTTCAAATGAATGAAAACTATTGAAAATCAAGGTAAATATTCAGGTAAACTGAAATAATTGACAGGAAATATGGATATTTCTATACTTAAAGCAACAGTCTTTCCATCAT
>DATIKD010000120.1:0-5925 GCA_035477965.1 Dehalococcoidales bacterium
TATATATATCCGTGCCATGCGCATCCAGATATAAGCCTGTGGTGGCATGCCCGTAAATTTCATTGCCGTGAATCAGGCCGTTGCGGCTGCCGTTTTTGACTTGCAGTCCATTCTTCGTACTGCCGTATATTTTACAATTCCTGACTTCGAAACCATTGACGTTAACTATGGATAAAGCTTCATTAATACCATTAAAACAACTATCCCATATCTCACAATCCTCAATCAAAAGGTTGCTGCCGTAGGCATGTATTCCGCCGCCGTTGGTGCGGTGTATTTTTAAATTTTTTAAAATATTATACTGACCATCATTGTAAATCCCGTAAACTAATCTGGTTCCCAGGGCGTTCCTTATTTCAAAACCATCCAAGATCAAATAGGAATTTTTATGGAAAGTAAACAGTCCGGCTATACTTGAGTGGTCAAAACCGGCGCCGTCTATCACCGGTAATTCACCCGGGTAAGTGCGGAAAGTAATGGGGCGGCCTGCTTCACCTGAATTCCTGGGCGCTATTATCCCGCTGTTATATACTCCACCCCGGACATAAACCGTATCACCCGCCACCATGGTTTGAGCGGCCTTTTGGATCGTTCTCCAGGGGGCAACCTCCGTTCCGGGGTTACTGTCCAAACCGGTCGTGCTTACATAATAATTGTTTCCGGAGGCATAAGCCGCATTGTCTCCAATACCGACCAAGGATGAACTCAGTATTACAACTGTCAAAAATATGCGCAGAATCATGAATAGTTTCACAGTTCGTCCTTCAGATAAACGATTCACTTTGATCACAATGCAAACAACGATTACAAATGCGTTTGGCAGTCGCCGGTATTTCGATAGTACTTTTTAGACATCACATGGGGCTAACAAATATTAACGTGGGTATCACGAATAAATCACAAAGCCGTAGGCGGGATGAAACAGTTATTATTAGTGATGTGGTTTCATGCTTGTCCAAAAATTAATTCGATAACGAGCCTGGGTTAAGATTGATTATTTTGCCAATACCCTGATTTTTCATTATCAGCTTGGGAAAACAAGGTGTCATGCTGGAGGCCTCGAAAGGCGAGGCCGAAGCATCTGGAGGAGGGGTACAACCCTCATTTTCTCCATCGAATATTCCTTTTACAAACAGGTTGGAAGGTTTTAACAAAGTTGTTAATTGTTCTGTGAATAATTTGGACAAGCATGATGCGGTTATATTCTTTTGTGATTGTTTTTACCCAGTATTTTATATAACTTATATCCGTTGACAGTCTCCGGGCCTCAAACTATAATTTAGCTATTTGGATACACAGAGAGTTAATCGTGCAGTAAACGCTTTTTCGATATATAATTACATTTAAGGCGTGACACTCTTGTAACGGAAAAATAGGGAACTTTGAACCGCTATAAGCTTGATACGGATACAAAGTCCAAAGGAGAAGATACTAAACATGATTCAAATGGCCGGAGTACAATTCGATGAGGAGACCACTAAAGCCATAGTGGATGTAGTTAAGTCCGGGCAAATCGCCCAGGGACCCAGAGTGGAAGAATTTGAAAAAGCCTTCGCCGCCTATATCGGCACCAAATATGCCGTTACGGTCAACAGCGGAACTGCCGCCCTGCATGTAGCTCTGATCGCGGCCGGCATCGGTCCCGGTGATGAAGTGATCACCCCCTCTTTCAGTTTTATCGCCACCGCCAACTGCTGCTTGTTTGTGGGCGCCAAACCGGTCTTTGCCGATATTGATGACAAAACCTTCAATATTTCTCCCGCCGCAATCGAGAAAAAAATAACGCCAAAAACGCGGGCTGTGATAATTGTCGATCTTTACGGCCAGGCCTGTGAGATGGATGAAATCACGGCGTTATGTAAAAAACATAATCTGGTATTGATTGAAGACGCCTGCCAGGCTCACGGAGCGGAATACAAAGGGCGCAAAGTGGGTGCGTTCAGCATCGGCTGCTTTTCATTTTACCCCACCAAAAACATGACCACCGGTGAAGGCGGCATGATCACCACCGATGATGAGGAAATCACCCGCAAATCCAAATTAGCCAGACAGCATGGACAGAGCCAGCGATATGTACATGACGTGCTGGGCTATAATTTCCGCATGACCGATATTGCCGCGGCACTCGGCCTCTGCCAGTTGAAAACTCTGGATGCAGCCAATGCCCGCCGGATCAAAAATGCCTCGGTGCTGACTGATACCATCAAAAATATCAAAGGGCTGGTTCCACCTTTTACCGGCCCCAACCGCAACCATGTTTTTCACCAGTACACCCTTAAAGTCACACCTGAATACAAGTATTCGCGCGAAGACTTTCAGAAAAAACTGTTTGAAAAAGGGGTTAATACCATCATTTATTATCCTACCCCCATACACCAGCAGAGGGTATATAAAGATCTGGGATATAATGTGACTCTGCCCGTAACTGAAGCTCTGACCAAACAGGTGATTTCACTGCCGGTCCATCCCGGTGTCACCGATAACGATTTGCAAACCATCTGCCAGGCCATAAAGGAGATTTCAAAATAATATGTCTACTAACGTTAATCAATGCGGCACCGTCAAATTGGGAAAAGAATGCATCATCCAGGATAATGTCATACTGGGGAATTCGCCGGATGGAGTAGTTGAAATAGGTGATAACTCCATCATCCGCGCCGGCTCCATCGTTTATTCCAACGTTAAAATCGGCCGGGGCTTTCGCACCGGACATTTCGCCATGATTCGTGAAAACACTGTCATCGGTGAAAAATGTTTGGTCGGCACTAACTCAGTTCTGGATGGCAACTGCACCATCGGCAATAACGTCAGCATCCAGACTGCCGCTTATATCACCACCGGCACCGTGATAGAAGATGATGTCTTTATCGGTCCGCGGGTTTGCACCACTAATGATAAATACATGTATTACGGCGCCAAACTGGCGGCGCCGGTCATCAAAAAAGGGGCCAGGGTGGGCGCCAATTCAACCATTTTGCCCGGTATTGTGATTGGAGAGGGCGCAGTTATCGGTTCCGGCGCGGTGGTGGTCAAAGATGTCCCCGCTAACGGCGTAGTAGTGGGCAATCCCGGAAGAATAATAAAAATGCGGGAAGCGGAAAAATATGGGAAATAAAGTAGCGGTCATCGGAATGGGATACGTCGGTATTCCGGCCGCCGTCCTGCTGGCCAACGCCGGACATGACGTCACCGGTTTACAGAGAAAGTCGAAGCGTTCCGGCTGGAAGATTGACTGGCTTAATCAGGGCCGCTGCCCTATCGGCAATGAACCGGAACTGCCGGATATGCTGGAGAAAGTGGTCAAAGCCGGCAAATTCCGTGTTTCGGATGATTTTGCTCTGTTGAGAGATATGGATTTCATTCTGATTGATGTTCAGACTCCCACTGATAATGACCATGTTCCCCAATATGAATCGTTGAAAGAAGTCAGCCATCAGATTGGCAAACTCCTCAGAGCGGGGCAAATCGTAATTATAGAATCTACGGTAGCTCCCGGTACCACCGAGTTCCTGGTTAAACCCATCCTTGAACAGGAGTCCGGTTTGAAAGCCGGTCTGCCGGCCGGTTTCGGCTTAAGCTTTTCTTATGAACGCGTCATGGTCGGACGCCTTATTCACAATATCCGGGAATACCCGAAAATCGTGGGGGGAATTGATAAGGAAAGTACCCGCCGGGCGATGGAGATGTATTTTACCATTGTGAAGGGCGGCGTGCACGGCACAGACATCATGACGGCTGAAGTAGCCAAAACGGTGGAAAATGCCTACCGCGATGTGCAGATTGCTTTTGCTAATGAAGTGGCGCTGTTATGCGAATCACTGGGAGTGGATGTTTATGACGTGCGCAAATTTGTCAACGGACTACCGGATGACTCTTCAGTCCCGCATGCCAACCCGGTCAGAAACATGCATTTTCCGGGTGCCGGCGTAGGCGGCCACTGCCTGCCCAAGGACACCTGGCTGCTCATGCACGGTTACCATCAATATGCCCAATCCAGGAACCAGTATCCTTCCTCCATTTTGACCAATGCCAGGTATTTGAATGACTGGATGCCGGTCCATATGGTGGACCTGCTGGAATCAGCCTTAAACCAGGCCGGTAAGGGCTTTCAAAAATCTACGATCGCCGTCCTGGGATATGCCTTCCTGGAAAACTCGGATGATGACCGCAACACGCCGGCTGTCCCTTTCCTCAAAGAGCTGGAGAAACGGGGGGCGAAATATAAAATACATGATCCGTATGTCAAGGGCGTCGAAGAATATGTCATCGAACCCAACCTTGAAAAAGTATTAACGGGATGTGATGCCCTGGTACTGCTAACCAAACATGATGACTATAAAGCTATCACACCCTCAGTCTTGAAAAAACTGCTGTCAACTCCCATTCTGGTCGATGGCCGGAATATATTCCATCCGCCGGCATATATAGAAGCCGGGTTTATTTACAAAGGAGTCGGCAAAGGTAACTATAACGGGTAAAAAAGGAGTAACAGACATGCTTAATGTGGGTGTAGTCGGGCTGGGTGCAATGGGACAGCACCACGTCCGTTTATATTCTGAACTGGGCTGCCGTATTATCAGTGTGGCGGATGCCAGCCTGGAGAGAGCCAGAGAAATAGGTGAAAAATTCAAAGTCCCCTACTGCCAGGACTATCACAGCTTTCTGAAGCAGGTTGATGCGGTCACCATCGCAGTGCCAACATCTCTGCATCATGCAGTAACGGTTGATTTCCTGAATGCCGGCGTGCATTGTCTGGTTGAGAAGCCCATCGCCTTCAGCCTGGAAGAGGCGGAGGACATGATAAAGACCGCTGATCGCAACCGGGTTAAGCTGGCGGTAGGCCATATTGAGCGTTTTAATCCGGCCGTGGCCAGAATGAAAGAGATCCTGGATTCAGGAGCACTGGGGAAAATATTAACTATCACCACCCGCCGGGTGGGACCGTATGTTCCGCGCATCCGCGACGTAGGTGTGGTTATTGACAGCGCTACTCACGATATTGGAGTGGTCAAATACCTGCTGGGCAAAGAACCGGTCAGCCTTTTTTCACGGGCCGGCAGTTTTAAACATCCCAAAGAGGACCACGCCATCATAATTATGGATTTTGGGGGAACTACAGCCTGCCTGGAAGTCAACTGGTTTACACCCTATAAGGTGCGTAACCTGACCGTCACCGGCAGTGAAGGGATCGCCTTTCTGGATTACATCGAACAAAGCGTCGTCGTGCAAAACTCTGGTGAAAAAATAGATGGCGGTGTTAAAAAAGCCGAGCCTTTGCGGCTTGAAGTAGAGGACTTCCTGAGATGCATCAAAGAAGACATTCAACCGGCTGTAACCGGCGCTGAAGGCCGTGACATTTTAAGAATAGCCCTGGAATCCGATCATAATAACTACTGTTTTCAGTTAACGGAGAATTGTAGACAGTAAACAGTAAACAGTAAACAGTAGACAGTAAACTGAGAACTGAGAACTGAGAACTGAAAACTGAGAACTGTAAACTGAAAACTGTAAACTGAGAACTGTAAACCGTGAACTGTAAACTGAGAACTGTAAACTGAGAACTGTAAACTGAAAACTGTAAACTGAAAACTGAGAACTGTAAACTGAAAACTGTAATCTGGAGACACATGTTTAAAAACAAAAAGATTGGGGTAGTGGTGCCGGCCCATAACGAGGAACGTTTTATCGCCGGGGTGATTGATACCATGCCTGATTTTGTGGATAAAATCTTCGTGGTCAATGATGCCAGCACCGATAAAACCGCCGGAATAATCGACCAGAAAGCCAAAAACAATCCCAGAGTCGTGGCGATTCACCGCGAGCTTAACGGCGGGGTTGGGGCTGCCATTTTAAGCGGTCATCAGGAAGCCTTATCGCAGAATATGGACATCATCGCCGTGATGGCCGGCGACGGCCAGATGGACC
>DATIKD010000121.1:0-4024 GCA_035477965.1 Dehalococcoidales bacterium
CTTGAATCTGGTATATCAGATTATCAAACATGCACTCATACAAACAGGCAAGGTTCCCGGGTTACTGTTTCGAGATAAAAGCTACTTTTCTTTTATCTGCTTTCGATTATAAACAAAATCATTTCAATAAACCAGTCTGAAAAAAATTGGGTCACTCTAAACCTGCGGGTGTTAGCCGCCATTTTCTGGCCTCAAAAGAAATTTCGAATAAACCGGCCGATAAATAAATATATTTTCCAGAATTATCCAGCATTTTATAAAATACCATCATTGACAAACTTATGCGACGAATGTATATTAGTTTTATCGCGCTCCTTCTGCAACTATTGTTGCCAAACTTTAATTTTTAGCAGTATTCATGGCAGCCCTACCGTAGAATAACTTATCCTGGCGGGTTTCCATACTCTAACGGCATATCTATCAGGTGGACTGGGTGATACCGGTAAGGCAACAGGCTGATTTTGCAGGCGGTGTTTTTCAGGGTTTACCTGACCTGTGCACTTAATGACTGTTACCTGCTGCTTGAAACAAAATTCGTTATACGAATTTAGAAATAAAGAGGAGGTGATTCATGAAAAAGATCCCGTTAGTCCTGTTTGCCATACTTCTGGTGAGTAGTCTGCTGGTGGTTGGTTGCGCTCAAGCCACACCGGCACAGACCGCAGTGCCTGCCACCGTTACGGTTACGGTAACCGCCCCGGCGCCGGTGGCCTCTCCCACCCCCACCGCCCCCGCTAAAACCATTGAGTTGTCCTTTTCGCATACCTTTCCGCCCGGCAGTTCACTGGGTATGACCCTGCAGCGGTGGGCTGACAGAATTGGCGAAGAAACCAATGGCCGGGTGAAAATTACCGTCTACGGCGGGGGTTCTCTTTTAAAAGCGGCCGAAATTTATGATGGGGTAGCCACCGGCGTAGCCGATATCGGTTATGGCCATCCGTCCGATGATCTGGGCAGGTTCGGTCTGGAATCGGCTTTTGCTTTACCCGGTCTGGGCTGGCCGGAAGCTTGGCCGATTGTAGTTTCCAAAAACCGGATTGCCCGTGAAATCCGCGGGAAATTCCCCCAAATCCAGGCCAAACAGGCGGATGTTGTGCACCTTGCAGATGGCTGGATGCCCCCTTATACTTTCCAATCTGTCAAAAAGGCGGTGCGCGTACCGGAAGATATCAAAGGTATGCGGGTAGCCGCTTCCGGTTTCCTGATTCCAATGGCTGAAACACTGGGAGCAGTACCGGTTACAGTGCCGGCGGCTGACCGCTATATGTCTCTGGAAAGGGGCCTGATCGACGGTTCATGGGACATCTGGGGCGGTATTTTCGCCATGCGCCATTTTGAAATCAGCAAGTTCTTCACCGATGGGCCGGATTTCGGAGAAGCTTCAGCCATGATTATCATGAACAAGAAGAAGTACGATGCCCTGCCGGAAGACATCAAACAAATATTCCAATTTCAAAGAAACTTTTCTCTTCTACTCCACAGAGAAGCCTATATACCGGCTATACAACTGGGACAGAACAATGCCGTACAAAAGGGTGCCCAGCTAATCGCCACCACCCCGGAAGAAAATGCACGATGGGTGAAGGCTTTGCAGCCGGTCGAGGCAGCCTGGATCAAAGATATTGAAGCCAGAGGACTGCCGGCCAAAGCATTCCTGGATGAGCTAAAACGCATGATTGAACAGGCCAAGGTTAAAAAATAAATCCTCCTTAGGACATCCAAATAGAGAGTGCTGTTGACAACCTGCGCCCGGAAAGCGGGCGCAGGTTGTCAGAATAAATGCCGATACAGTTAAATCGGGGAACTCGGATTCAGGCTAAAAATTTTTGCATTTGCACGTCAAGCCGGTTGCGAGCTTGCAGAGGAGGCCGCTGTATATGAGTTTGAAGCATATGGGAACCTCGGTCGTCGCCTATTTTAAAAGAAACCTGCTCCCCGGGCCTGTACAGGTCACCAGCCAGAGATCCGGTTATCTTCCTCTGGATATTGCCTCTAATTTCTTAGCGCTGATTTGCCGCTGGTTAAGCCTGTTGGGCATGGCAGCCCTGACCGCTATCATGTTTGTGATAACCATAGATGTGGTCCTCAGGATAGCCCTTAACCGGCCGATTCGCGGTTCGATTGAAATTGCTGAGTTGCTGATGCTGCCGGCCGTCTTTCTGATCATCGGGTTAGTACAGCACCTCAAAACCAATATTTCGGTGGATGTGCTGTTCACCCGGTTTCCTGTAAAAATGCAGGCCGTGGTAGAGTTTTTGATTACGTTTCTAAGCCTGGGCATCTGCTCCCTGATGCTGTGGCAGGCTTTCGTATTTCAGCGATACCTTGTCGATACCCACAATATGTCCGTCATTTTGAAATTACAGACTGCGCCGTTTCATGTGGCGCTGGTGGTTGGCTACCTGTTGATCAGCCTGGTGTTTTTGGTGCAATTGATTGAGTCACTTTTAAAGGTGGTGAAAAAATGAGTCCGTATATGATTGGGCTAATCGGCATCGTTGTATTGATGGTGCTTATATTTTTACGCATGCCCATCGGACTGGCCATGGCACTGGTTGGTTTTGGCGGGTTCGCTGTCATCAGCGGAATTGAGGGAGCCATGAGCAATCTCAGTTCAATTCCCTATCGCTTCGTAGCGGATTTTAACTTTGTGGTCATTCCTCTTTTTCTATTGATGGGCGCGATTGCCGCCAATACCGGAATCAGCCACGACCTTTTTGTCTCGGCCCATAAATGGGTCGGACATCTGCGCGGCGGGCTGGCGATGGCCACGGTCATGGCTACCGCCGGATTTGCCGCCATGAGCGGGTCCAGCACCGCTACAGCCGTGGCGATGAGTAAAGTGGCCTTTCCGGAGATGAAAAAATTTAACTATGACGAAAAAATGGCCGCGGGCACTCTGGCGGCCGGAGGTACTCTGGGTATACTCATTCCGCCCAGCATGGGATTCATCATGTATGCCATTCTAACCGAGCAATCCATCGGCGCTCTGTTTATGGCCGGCATACTACCGGGTCTGACAGAGGTGCTTTTTTATATTGTGACTATTTATATACTTTGTCGTATTGATCCCAGCCGCGGACCGGCTGGTCCCAGAACCAGTCTGAAGAGCAGACTGGTTTCTCTCAAGGGCATCTGGGCCATGCTGGCCGTTTTCGGCCTGGTGATGGGTGGAATCTATACCGGGCTGTTTACTCCCAGTGAAGCAGCCGCCATCGGCGCCTGCGGCGCCATTGTTATCAGCCTGTCTATGGGCAGGCTCAAACCCAGAATTTTCGGGGACTCACTGGTTGAGACAGGCCGCACCGCTGCCATGATCTTTATCCTGATAATCGGCGCCATGATTTTCATGCGCTTCCTGGCCGTGACCAAACTCCCTTTCGTGATGGCTGATGTGGTTAGCGGTCTGGACGTCAATCCCTACGTACTGCTGATCGGCATACTGGTCTTTTATATCATTATCGGCTGCTTTTTGGAGATATTTTCATCTCTGGTGCTGACTATTCCCATCATCTTCCCCACGCTGATGGCCCTGGGTTTCGACCCCATCTGGTTCGGAGTCCTGACAGTCAGGATAGCTGAGATCGGGCTGATTACTCCCCCGGTAGGCCTTAACTGTTTTGTGATTGCGGCAGCCACCGGCCTGCCTACCGGCAAAGTATTCCGGGGGGTTATACCCTTTATTATTGCGGACTTTTTTCATGTGGCTCTGCTGGTAGCCTTCCCGGGGATATCCCTTTTCCTGGTCAGAATGATGAATTAAACGGGGGGTATTAACCTGCTTTCAGGTTATAAAAAGCGGGGATTTACAGCGGAATTTGGCGGGGAGGGGGCCTTTGAGAGCCTGGACTGAAGGCTGGCCGCCCCTCATTCGGATCCTTCAGCCTCGCCATTCGAGGCTTCCAGGATGACAAGGAAAGGGAATCCCAATCCCTGGTTGCTTTCTGGAGCCTCGAAGCTCCTTTTCCCCTGAGCGGGGCGAAGAATCCATCCCCCTCGTTGTCATCCTGGAGTCCCGATGCTC